>JAFIEW010000092.1 GCA_020832375.1 Cyclobacteriaceae bacterium | reverse complement strand
CGCTTTGCCGCCTCGAATCTGCAGTACTTGGGACTTTTTAAGCAAGCCCTAATTAGCCAGTTTTTAGGTAAAACAAGAAACTGAAACTTTTTATCGGTAAGACCTGCAGATTCTATTTATTTTTGATCCAATTCAACAATCCTTGATATCGCTTCCATCTCTGAGTTGAAAACCTCGCTATATATACCTTTAGATCTGCAATGCTGCACGTAGTCATGAATAATTTTAGTGCTTATTATACTGGAAGGTTTAATGAAAAAATGAACTTTAAGTTTGAGCTCAAGGTAGATTGGGAAAACATTATCAATCAAATATCGAATGTCTACGGCTCGCACTATATCCATAACTGATAGATCTGTAATTAAATAAAATTTTGGGTGAATTTCGTCTTTTGCCCTAGCTCTATCATAAGCTTTGAGAGCTAGGGAAATCATTTGTTTGTATTCATCAGTTGTAAGATATCCAATCCATTTCTCTGAATAATAAATAGTAGACGTAGAAAGGTTTTCTTCAATAATCAGCTTTTTACTCTTAAGTATTTCCATGTAGTAAGGTTTCTATTTTATAGATCATCTAAAAACTCTTCAATAGACTCTCTTTTATGTACCGAATATCGGCCGTCTGTGCTATACACTATTCTTCCTGTTTCATCAAGCAAGAAAAAGTAAGGTTTCTTCTTGTCCTCAAGGCTCAGTTTATCTTTATAATCATTAAGCTTACCTTTATATATCAATACATGAGGATGAAGTTTGGAATCAATATCTTTCTCTAGCTTTTTCTTGGCCTTTCCCGCTGCTGCTTGCTTAGCTCCAGTAAACATCGGTATGAAATAAACATTTACATCATAAGTGAGATCAAATATCTGAGGCTTTTTAGGTACATAAATAAATTTTTGATAAATGGGATTTAGCCACTCTTTAAGATCATCTTCCGCCTTGGCACTATAGGCAAGTCCAATTAAGGTAAATTTGCCTTTAGTATCTTCAGGAATATTTAGTTCGTTTCCACTCACTTGCTCTCCTGAGATTGAAGGAAACATGGTTCCAACTTGAGCATGGACTAAACTAGTGTAAAATAACAGAAAGAATAAAACGCTAAATATAGATTTCATGATTTTTGAAAATTTTGAAGGTGTAAAGATTTAAATGCCAAATAAGTAACCTGTAGCCATCGACGGTTAAATGAAATTAACTACATCCCTACATTTGAATAGCACTACTAGATAATGTCTATCATTGCAAAATCTATGCAATATTTTAGTAATATCAATAATATAGTTCGATAAAGTATGATTATCAAACAATTGGAAGACCTATGAACCAAATATATCGATCAATGGTGGCGGTTGGCTATTAATTATCTTCACCTTATATTCGTAAAGATGATAAATAATTAATAAAAAAACACCAAATAAGCGACAATTTATGACTACTTGCGCTGTTTTATTACAATTGTCACTCATAAAAAATAAATAAGCTAAGCAATGAAAATATTACATTCGGCAGATTGGCACCTGGGCAAAAAGCTTAAAACTTACTCTAGGCTAAACGAACAAGAAGCGGTATTAAAAGAACTTTGTGACTATTGTGAAAATGAAAACGTAGATGCTATTTTAATAGCGGGTGATGTTTTCGATACTGTAAACCCATCAGTCAAAGCGATCGAACTATATAATGAAAGCCTGAGGCGACTTTCTAATCAAGGAAAAAGACTTGTGATAGTTATCGCTGGCAACCATGACTCTGCAGAACGACTAGAAACATACAACCCTTTGACTCAAAACCTTTCAATCATTTCGTACGGCTTCCATGACAAAATAATTCCATCAGGACCTTTATCGGAACACTGGGAAGTGATTGCATCAGATCGGGGCTTCGTCAATCTGCGCCAACAGAACAGCAAACAAGAGCTAAGGGTCATTCTTTGCCCATATGCCAACGAACTCACCCTCAAACAAGAACTGTCAGGAGATAAAGAACAGAGCTTGCGTGAAGTACTAGCCGAGCACTGGCAACAGTTAGCGGATACTTATATGGACGAAAGGGGTATAAACATAATGATAGCACACATGTTTTTCACGCCAGAAAGTGGCGAAACTCAAGCGGAATCAGAGGATGAGAAGCCTATTCGCCATGTTGGGGGAGTACAAGATTTATACTGTGCCGACATCCCACCTCAAGTACAATACACCGCTTTAGGACATCTACACCGCTACCAAAACCTTCGAAAAAACGATAAGCCACCAGTAGTTTATAGCAGTTCCATTTTAGCCTATAGTTTTGCTGAGTCTAATCAACAAAAGTATGTGGTGCTGCTTGAATCAGACGATGATCAAGACTTAAACATGCAAACCGTACCCATTCAATCTGGAAGAAAACTACTTAAGCAAGTATGCAATAACCCAGATGAGGCACGGTCTTTTTTGTCCTCACATCCTAACGCGCTTATTGAACTGCATATTTACACCGATAGCTACCTCGAGCGCAGTCTGATTGATGAGCTCCATGATCTTCACGATGGAATTATAGAAATTCTTCCCTCGCAAAAAAAAGCACAAAGCCTAGAGAATGAATCAGAGCAGGTAGCCAGCCCCATCGAAAAAAGTGAAATGGAGCTATTCTCAGACTTCTTTTTTATTAATCATCAAGTAAATCCTTCTGAGGAATTAATTGATCTATTTAGAGAAATAAAATCAAAAAAAGACTAAATGATACCCAAAAAACTTACTCTTTCAGGGCTTTATTCTTACGCTGGTGATCAAGAACAGGTCGTTGACTTTGAAAAATTAAGCTCTACAGGCTTATTTGGCATCTTTGGCGCTGTAGGCAGCGGTAAATCATCCATTCTAGATGCTATGTTGCTAGCGCTTTACGGACAAGTAGACAGGCTCGGAAAAAGCGGCCGCAACTATAACATCCTAAATCTTAACTCAAATGAGCTCTGCATAGAGTTTATCTTTGAAAGTAGAGACGACAAAGGAAAAGACCAAAGATACAAAAGCGTATTTGCACTTCGCCGTAATAGCAAGAACGAAGAAGACGTTAAGACCAACCCCTCTAAAACAGGTTTTTATCGTTGGGATGAAGGAGTATATACGCCTTTGGAGTACAAACCGGAGGAAGTAATAGGCATTACTTATGAAGATTTTTTAAAGACGGTTGTCATCCCCCAAGGAAAATTTAAAGAGTTCATCGACCAAGGGTCTAAAGACAAAACAAGCCTACTCCAAAAGATTTTCAAACTTGATCGCTACGATTATAGTGATGCCATAAAAAAGCTGGCAGAAGAAAATAATTTGAAGTTAAGCCATGTGGAAGGCAGCTTAGAACAACTACAAAGCTTTACTGAGGAGGGTTTAGATACTCTTCAGAAGAATCAAAAACAAAAAGAAGAGGAATACGCTGAGTTTGAAATAAAGTACGAACCTTTAAAGTCTCAGCTGAAAGAGTTGGATAGAATTGCTGACCTTTTTCAGCAGAAAAGGAAGCTCACCTCAGAAAAAGAGAAGATTCAGATTCAAGCAAAAGAAATTGAGCAAATACGTGAACAAGTAAATCGCTATCAGCACGCTAAATCTGATTTTTCTGACTTATTGCGACAAACTCAGAAGGAAAAGCTATTGATCAAAAATTTACAAATTGAAATCGATCAGCTATCAGAGGAGGTCATAAAATTGGAGGAGCATAAAGACGTTAAAACAAAGGATTATCAACGCTTGTCAGCCGATTATGCTCAGCTGGAAGACTGGAAAGAAAAGCTCAGAGACTTAGAGATAGTGGCAGAATGCAAGCATCACTTAGAAGAAGTCAGCAAACTCGAGGCTGCAATACTTAAATCGAAACAAGACTTAAAGCTCCTTGCTGAAGAAAAGAACAAGATTCAAAACTCCTTTAATAGCCTTAAACAAGAGATAGAAGGTGCTGAAGACCTAAGTAGCGAGCGGATAATGCTTGAAAAACTTAAACTCTTGCGTGAGAGTGAGGCGGACTTCAGCAATAGAAGAAATCAGCATGAGGATAAAATAGTAAAGCAAAAGTCAGAAATTAACAATCTATTGCCTGAAGCTATAGCATCTGATTGGAGCTGGTCAACTTACCATGCTGATGCTAAAGCCAAAATTAATGCAAAAGAACTAGAGCTGAACCTGATTCAGGATCAACTGCTGGCAGTAAAGCATGAGGAAAAACTCATGGAGTACGCTCAAAACTTACAGGAGGGAGACCCCTGTCCCGTATGTGGCTCAGAACATCATCCCACGCCACTCAAAGAAAAAAACCTGCATCAACAAGAGGCCGAGTTAGCTGAAAAAAAACAACTCTTGAAAGAGGATATAGAGTTACTACAAGAAGCATATAATGATGGGAAGGTAAAAGAACAGAGCTACCTACGGCTTCAAAAGGATATAGAGGAACAAGAAGATAGTTTGAAGGAGCTCAATGAAAGACTACAGAAAAAAAGGGATGAATTAAAGTCATTCACTGAAGATCAACTCAAACTTACCGCTGATCAAATCAATGATTCTATGCACGAGATAGAAGAAAAGCAGAGTGCATTACAGATTAAGAAAAATAAATTTAACCAATTAGAAGTGCTTTTAAAAAGGAAAGAGGAACGCACAAAGCAGTTAGAGATTGATATTAGAACAAAAGAAACTCAGTGTAAGGCTGAGGATCAAAACTACGGTTCAAAGCGAGCAAAAATCAAAATATTGCATGCTGAATTTGACAAATATCTACAAAAAAGTGTTGCCAGTTTATTAGAAAATGCCGCAAAAGGCAAGGCAAAAATTGAGGCTACAGAGCGAGGCTATGAAAAACTACGAGAGGAGCTAGAGTACCTTGGTCAAACTTTAATTGGCACTCGATCAAAAATGGCAGGTAAGGTAGACGAAAGAGCGCAGCGAGAAGATGAACTTAGATCGCTTAACAGCGTGCTAGATGATCGATTAAACCAATCGATCATTTTCACAAGCTTAGATGAAGTAACCGAGTGCCTGAATCAGGAGCTAGATTTAGTAAAGTTGACAAAACAGGTGTCGAGTTATGAAGAGCATAAAAATCGCATTGATAATCAACTAGAACCATTGATGGAGGCCTTGAAGGGCATTAGCTATGATAATGTCAAACATGATCAACTCAAAGAAGAGATAATAGTAATAGAGCAGCAGCTTAAGCAGTGGGATCAAGAACTTGCAGTGATCAAAGATCAAATAAAAGACTGGCAAGAAAAACTTATGAGAAAACAATCCTTAGAAAAGGATAATGCGTCTTTGATTCACCGAAAAGATCATCTCAACTTAATGAGAAGGCTTTTTACAGGCAAGGCTTTTATCGCGTACATCTCTGATTTTTATTTAAGAGCATTGGTAGAAAAAGCGAACGTACGCTTTCAAAAGATGAGCAAAGGTACTTTAAGCATAGAAGTTAACGAAAATAGGGAGTTCACTGTAAGAGATCACATCAATGGGGGAAAAGTGAGGCTGCTAAAAACACTTTCTGGTGGCCAAACTTTCCAAGCTTCCTTATGCCTTGCCCTAGCCCTATCCGATAGTTTTAGGATGGGAGATAGCAGTGGTAAGTCCTTTTTCTTTCTTGATGAAGGTTTTGGCTCTTTGGATAAAGAATCTATTGAGTTGGTATTTGAAACATTAAGGTCACTTAAAAATGAGAACAGAATTGTAGGGATTATTTCACACGTAGAGGAATTACAGCAACAGATAAGTCCATCACTAAGGGTAACTCACGAGGGAAGTAGAGGGTCTATCATTTCCGCGGATTGGGAACTCATGAAATAACCGAAGAAACTTTATATAAGGCTTGCTTAAAAGCCAAACACTTACATGAATACAACTTACACCTCTTTGATAGTAAGTTTATTGGGTATTGTTAAGTAAACTCTAAATTGAATAACACATATACTAATCTAATAAGACAAATACTCAAGTACTCCCTATCGATCCATTAGAACACATATGAAAAAATGGGATCTGAAAGATGTGAGCATTGATCAAGACTACTTAAAAGTTGTATCTGAAAGAAACAAAAAAAGCGTAGAAGGTCCGCTTTCTACGCTTTTTTGAGTATTTTCTAGGCTTTGAGATTAATCTCTTCGTCATTATTTCTCACGAACTTAAAAGTGGTGAGAGGCAATGATGAGTCTTTCTGTAACTTTATCCATTTACCGTACTTGAACAACCAGTTCATACGAATGGAAGGAAAACCATTGGTAAAGTATGCGTATAAATAAGGGTGCAATTTCACCTTTATGTCTTTTTCATTTTGCTTGGTGACTAAGTAGTTTAAATTACTTTCTACTTCATCAGAAAGCATTATAGAAGCATTTATTTTACCAGTCCCATTACATGTAGGACATGTTTCTTGGGTTTTAATGTTCATTTCAGGCCGTACACGTTGCCTTGTAATTTGCATTAAGCCAAACTTTGTAAGAGGTAAAATGGTGTACTTAGAGCGTTCACTCTTCATTTCTTCTTTCATTGTAGTATAGAGCAGCTTTTTATTTTCTGCTTTTTTCATATCGATAAAATCGACTACAATGATACCTCCCATGTCTCTCAGTCTTAACTGACGAGCTATTTCTTTGGCTGCATTGATATTAACATGCAAAGCGGTATTTTCTTGGTCTTTTTCTATATTAGACTTATTACCACTATTGACGTCTATCACATGCAATGCCTCTGTGTGTTCAATGATCAAGTAGCCACCACCTGGCAGACTAACTGACTTACCAAAGAGGGATTTCAGTTGTTTTTCTATTCCTAGGTTCTCAAACAATGGAACTTTTCCAGAATAATGCTTTACAATCTTTTCCTTGTCAGGTGCGATTGTTTTTATGTATTGCTTTACTTCGTCGTATATAATTTCGTCGTCTGTAACAATACTCTCAAAAGATTCATTGAGCATGTCACGAAGCATAGACGAAGCTCTGCTTATTTCTCCGATAACTTTTTCTCTAGGCTTAGCATTTTGTAGCTTTTTTATGCCTTTGTCCCATTTTTCTATTAGACTACGTAGATCTTTGTCAAGATCTGCAACTGATTTATTTTCAGCCGCTGTACGTATAATTACACCAAAATTGGCGGGTTTAATACTAGTTAGCAGTCTTTGCAAACGCTTTCTTTCGTCAGCGTTAGAAATTCTTTTTGATATACTAACAGCACTAGAAAAAGGAACGAGAATGAGATATCTTCCAGCGATTGACAACTCGCAGGACAGTCGAGGCCCTTTGGTTGATATGGGTTCCTTTACAACTTGTACAAGTACTTGTTGATTGCGCGACAGCACTTGGTTGATTTTACCCAACTTATTGATATCCTTCTCCATTTTAAAATCGGAGAGACCGGATGTCTGTTTGCTGTTTTGCACTACTCGTACAAACTTCTGCAAGGACTTTATCTGCGGACCCAGATCGAGATAATGCAAAAATGCATCTTTCTCATAGCCTATGTCAATGAACGAAGCATTTAGACCCTGATCTACTTTACTGACACGGCCTAAATAAATGTCTCCAACCGTAAATTGGTTGTTATCTTCCTCAATGTGATACTCTGATACACCACGATCTTTTAAAAGGGCTATACGACATCCTGATTCTGTTGCATTGATAATTAGTTGATTGCTCACTTATCGTATTTTAGTGAATTTAAATTATCATGCAGCAAGATGTGCATAACTTACCATAACAAAAGAATTACTTTTTCTTATGTCTGTTTTTTCTTAACCTTTTCTTTCTTTTGTGTGTCGAGATCTTATGTCTTTTTCTTTTTTTACCACAAGGCATAATAATAAAATTTTAGTGAATAATAATTTTGAAAATCTATCTCAAATCTTTTAAATAGGTCTGCGCCGCTGATTTTACCTCAGGATCCTCAGTACTATTTTTTAAAGACTCAAATGTCCTAATTGCAGCACTCGTTCGTCCTGCCTCTGCCAATGACACACCATAATAAAACTGTGCCTGCTCATTCTCTGGATTTAATTCCAATAATTTTTCAAACCGCTCAACAGCTCGTGCTGGCTGATTGGATTGAAGTGATAATAATCCTAAATTGTAGATTGCGTTCTCATCGTTAGGATTCTCTTCTAACAATTCCCTTAGCATTAAAATTCCCTGCATCGGATTATCTCCAGCAATGTAGGTCATAGCGATGCGATTTTTAGATTTTGAGTGATCTGGATTTATCTCCAAATAACTTTCGTATCTATCTCGCGCTAGCTGAGCCATGTTCTGGACCTTTTTCTTATCTAAAGCGAACGTAAATGCCTCATAATAATTATCAGCCGCAAGTAATAAGAATTCAGCATCTCCCGAAGACTTATTAGCACTGTCATAAAAATAAGCGGCTGAATCAAATTTTTGAGCGCCTTGATAAATTTCAGCTAAATCTACATACACACTTGATTTGTCTGAATCAAGCATATTTTCCTCCATCCTTTTCTTTAAGTCGCTAACTTTTTCAGCGTCTTTGCTACCTAAAGCCTGAGATTGATGTCTATCTACTCTTCCCGGACTTTCAATGGCATTAGGGTCCGATTCTACCAAAACGTCACCTCTTCTACTTGTAGAACTACCCTCCGACTCGTTATCAACCACCGTCTTAGGCAAAGTAAATAATATAATTACCACTACCAAACCTACAAGGCTGATACCAATCATTTTAACTTTCATAAAATCTTGCTTAAATTTTCAATAAGCGGATCTAACGATATTAATTATCTGAAAGTTTAATTTTGTCACTAGTCTTGATTTTTTCTACAAAAACCTTTGACGGCTTGAAGCTTGGTACAAAATGCTCATCAATAACGATTGCTGTATTTTTAGAAATATTTCTGGCTATTTTTTTAGCTCTTTTTTTATTAACAAAACTCCCGAAACCTCTCACGTAAATGTTTTCACCGTCAGCCATTGATGTTTTCACAACATCGAAAAAGGCTTCCACTGTAGTCTGTACATCGGACTTATCAATACCTGTTTTGTCTGCAATCTGGGAAATTACCTCTGCCTTAGTCACGTCTTTTATGTATTTTGATGAACAAATATTTTATAATCTGCTTTTAGCTTTTTTAACTTTGGAGTGCAAATGTATAAGCTTAGGTCTTTATTTAAAAGCTTATTTGTTAAAAATAACAGAATTCTTTGAAAAAAGTATCCTCACAACCGCTTTATAATCAACAATTTGGAACAACAAAATTTTTCAGAACTTATTTTAAGTTGGTATGCATCGCATCAACGTGATCTACCCTGGAGGAAAACCTCATCCCCATATAAAATTTGGCTTTCTGAAGTAATCTTACAACAAACGCGAGTTGCACAGGGACTAAGCTACTATGAAAGATTCATTGAGCGATTTCCAACTATTCATAGCCTAGCTACCGCAACAGAGGAAGAAGTTTTAAAAGAATGGGAAGGTCTCGGATATTACAGCAGAGCGAGAAACCTTCATGCCTGCGCCAACCAAGTAGTTCAAAATTATGCGGGGGAGTTTCCTAGATCCTATCAAGAACTATTGAATCTAAAAGGGATCGGCCACTACACAGCGGCAGCTATTGCAAGTATAGCTTTCAATAAAAAAGTCCCTGTGGTCGATGGCAACGTATATCGGCTACTCGCTCGCTACTTAGGAATTCATGATGATATATCGCAAACTAAATCACGTTTGATATTTTTTGAAGCTGCTGCTGAACTGATGAAAGACACAGACAACCCTGGGGACTTCAATCAAGCGATGATGGAGCTGGGTGCCACCATCTGCACACCAAAAAACAGCCTTTGTCACCAGTGTCCCCTTCAACAAAAATGCTATGCAATCCATCATAATAAAATAAGTCATCTACCTGTAAAACTAAAAAAAGTAAAGGTAAAGACAGTCTATTCTTATTATTTTGTTTTTATGAAAAATGAAGAATTCATCATTTCCCTTCGAGGGCCGAATTCTACCTATGCTGGCATGTACGACTTTCCCCAATTAGAGTGGAACAAAAAGCCTAGTTGGGAAGCAATCCATGATACATTTTACGAAAAGTTATCCGTTGATAAAGTTAGCTTTCGTGTTGGCCCTTCTTTCAAGCATATACTTACCCATCGTAAAATTTATGCTACCTTTGTTGAGGTTGAAATTAATAGTCAATCCACTTGGGAGACAATTTTACAGAGAGAAAATTTTCAAGCTGTAACCAAAGCAACATTTACATCACTGCCTAAATCAAATTTGATTGGCAAGTATTTGAATTATAAAAAATAATTGACTATATTTCATGTCTATTATTCCAATAATCATTTTTCACAAATAAAATTTTAATGCTATGTCAGGAGTAAACAAAGTCATCTTAGTAGGTAATTTGGGAGCTGATCCCGAGGTAAAGTATTTTGACCAAGACAATGCCGTGGCAAGAGTGAATTTGGCCACTACCGAACGCTACAAAGACAAAAACGGTCAACGGCAGGAGCAAACCGAATGGCACAATGTAGAGCTTTGGGGTGGTTTGGCAAAAATTGCAGAGACCTACCTAAAAAAAGGCATGACTATTTATGTAGAAGGAAAAATCAAGACAGATCAGTGGACGGATAATAACGGTAATCAAAGATACACCACCAAAATTAGGGCATTAAACATGACCATGCTAGGTGGTAACCCAAGAGGAGGTGAATCAAACCAAGCTGCAAACCCATCAAATAATCAGTCTCAGGCCGCGCCAATGAGTCAAGCCAATGAGCCTGAAATGCCAAACTTTTCTGGAGAAAGTGAATCTGACGATTTACCATTCTAAACATTAAACGCATGATTTTTGCTATAATTGCAAAGACATTCTTAGCTAAACAATGAAAATAGACCCCGACCCCGCAGAGGGCATTTCAAACTTAATATTCCTGACAGGTTTCGCATGGGAGCCGCATTATTCCTTTTTTGTCCTGTCAGGAATTATTCTTATTCTCTTATTATTTCTCTCTGCCCTTATTTCTGGTTCAGAAGTAGCTTTTTTTTCTTTAAGTTATTCAGATATTGAGGAACTTAAAGAAAATGAAGATGGCAACTCCGTCAAAGCAGTTTTACTTCTTCAGGAACCCAAGATTCTACTTGCCAATATTCTGATATTAAACAACCTTATCAATATCGGTATTGTCACACTAAGCACCTTTGTAACTTGGAGGATCGCTGACATCTATGATTCTGACCATATAGATAGAATTCTTCTTTTAGCAATTCTTGCTGGCTCAGTCAGTTTTTTGATTGTCTTTTTTGGAGAGATCATTCCAAAGGTTTATGCTAGCCAAACAAGCAAAAGCTTCGCAGTGAAAGCAACACCAATACTTTTCACCGCCAGCAAAGTATTGAAACCCTTCGCTTACGTTTTAAACCGATTAAGCGACCTTGTAGAGAAAAAAATTGACCGGCAAGCCTATCAAGTTTCTAAGGAAGAGCTTTACCAAGCATTAGAAATCACCACCGGTGAAGAGACCACGGAAGAAGAAAAGTACATCCTAAAAGGCATCGTTAACTTCAATTCACTTACGGTAAAGCAAGTGATGAAAAGCCGTATGGATTTAGTAAGTATTGACGCCGAGGCTTCCTTCTCCGAGGTGATAAAAACAGTCTTTGAGAATGGCTACTCTCGTATTCCCATTTTCCGCGAAAGTATCGATCGACTGGAAGGAATGCTCTACATAAAGGATCTCATCCCGTATATCAACCGTAATGACGATTTTAATTGGTTAAGCCTCATAAGGCCAATTTATTTCGTGCCAGAAAATAAAAAAATAGAAAGCTTAATGCGTGACTTTCAAGAAAAAAGGGTTCACGTAGCCATCGTAGTAGACGAATATGGTGGCACCTCAGGTCTGATAACCCTAGAGGATATCATAGAAGAAATAGTAGGGGAGATCAATGACGAATTTGACGATGAAAACATCGAAAATTTTAAACGAATTGATCAACAAACCTTTATTTTTGAAGGAAAGACATCACTTACCGATTTTGCAAAAGTAATAGAGGTAGATCTAGAAATTTTTGATGAAATAAAAGGAGAGTCTGAATCACTCGCAGGACTCCTTCTCGAAATTAATTCTAGAATGCCCCCAGTGGGAGAGAAAATATATTATGATAACTTTGTCTTTCAGGTACTATCAGGTACTGACCGTAGAATTGAAAAAATTAAAGTAATCATAAAAGATGGTACAACCCAAAAACATAATATCTCCTAAGTCTCAACTATTACAGCTAGGTGTAGTGTTTTTTTTATTGATTAGTCTGATGGCTTGTGAAGAATCCTATCTACCCAAGAAAAAGGGGTACCATAAAATAGATCTACCAGAAAGAAGCTTTCAAAAACTAAATGCCGACTTACCCTACAATTTTGAAATTTCTAGTCATGCTATCGTCAGTGCCGACTCCTCTAAAGGGCATCATGAAAAAGATTGGATCACCATTAACTATCCTAATTTTGCTGCGAGCATTCAAATAAGCTATTATCCACTCAAAGGCAATATGGAAAAACTGAAAGAGTTGAGCAATGACGCTTATCGATTGACCTCAAGGCATAATGTAAAAGCCTATAGCATACAAGAGCAGCTACTCACCGTACCCAATGGCATGGTTGCGACCTTAGCTGAGCTAGACGGGGAAGTGCCTAGCCAGTTTCAATTTCATATTTCTGATAGCGTCGACCATTTTTTAAGAGGGGCACTGTACTTTCCCAGTTCTCGTCATAATGACTCTCTAGCGCCGATCATAGAATACGTAAAGATAGATATTGTGCACTTACTCAACACCTTGGAGTTTGAAAACTAATGAGCTATTCGGTAGATCAGCCTATAGAATACATTCGCGGCATAGGGCCACAGCGTGCTGCTCATCTGCAAAAAGAGCTGAGCATCTTCACATTGGGTGATCTGCTGATCCACTATCCCTTTCGATATGAAGACCGCAGCAAGGTTTATGCTATCAATCAACTTGGGGGCATGGAGGGCGTTTCCGTACAGGTTGTAGGTCAAATACAGCGGATGGAACGCATCGGGCAGGGCCCTAAAAGCCGACTGGAAGTACTCTTTGCGGATCGCACCGGCAATGTGAAGCTAGTGTGGTTTAAAGGCATCAGCTATATCGAACAAAACCTTAAGCGGGGCTTCAACTATCTGGTATTTGGGGTGCCTAAGCGATTTGGCTCTCAACTGAATATGGCGCATCCGGAACTCAATCCTTACAATCCGGACCAACTGAAGGAGCAAGGCTTTTATCCAATCTATCCACTCACTGAGGGCTTGAGGCGTAAAAATATAGATAGCCGATTTATCTCGCGGGTGCTTAAGCCCATCTTGGATGACCCGCGCTTCGTGATGCCCGAGAATATTCCTCATCCCACGCTGGAAAAATTTAAATTGCCGACTCGCACCGAGGCTATTCGAGCGATCCACTTTCCTCCGAACCTAAAATGGCAGGAGCGCGCCATCAAGCGTTTTAAGTTTGAGGAGCTATTCATGACGCAGATCAAGCTGCTACAAGTAAAGAGTTTGCGCTTGTCTAAGTCTCCCGGACAGATGTTCACCAATACCAGCTTGCTTACTCGCTTTTATGAGCAACACTTGCCCTTTGACCTGACGACGGCTCAGAAGCGGGTGATTAAAGAAATCTATGCTGATATGCGCTCAGGTAAGCAAATGAATCGCCTGCTTCAAGGGGATGTGGGTAGCGGCAAGACCATCGTTTCTTTTATATGTATGCTGCTGGCTATCGGCTCCGAGGCGCAAGCGGCTCTGATGGCACCTACCGAAATATTAGCAACACAGCATTTTCACGGGCTTAGTGGCTTTGCTGAGCAGATGGGACTTAAAATTGAGCTGCTGACGGGCTCCACTAAAAAAGCAAAGCGACGACAGATTCATGCTGATTTAGCTTCAGGTGAACTCAACCTTCTCATCGGGACGCATGCCCTTTTGGAAGAAGTGGTGCAGTTCAACAACCTTGGATTGTGCGTGATTGACGAGCAGCACCGATTTGGAGTGGCACAGCGTGCACGCCTATGGGAAAAAAATAAAACCAAGCCTCCTCATATCTTGGTGATGACGGCAACCCCCATCCCTCGTACACTCGCCATGTCGCTCTATGGTGACCTCGACCTTTCGATTATCGATGAATTGCCCGCCGGAAGAAAGCCAATTGAAACTTACCATATGTATGAACGCGATCGGGCAAAGATCTTTTCTTTTGTGAAAAAACAACTTAAGGCTGGCAGACAAGCTTACTTTGTGTATCCCCTCATCGAAGAATCCGAAACATTGGACTTGGTGAATTTGGAAGAGGGGTTCATTTCTTTGGAGCGAGCATTTCAAGGCTATCACCTCAGCATGGTTCATGGCAAGCTGAAGCCCGAAAACAAAGAGTTTGAAATGCAGCGATTTGTGAAGGGTGAAACCCATATTATGGTGGCTACCACCGTAATCGAGGTGGGGGTAAATGTGCCCAATGCGAGCGTAATGGTGATCGAAAATGCGGAACGCTTTGGCTTGGCTCAGCTGCATCAGCTACGTGGTAGAGTCGGTAGGGGTGCCGAGCAGTCTTACTGTATATTGCTTACCTCCTACAAAATCAGCAAAGAGGGCAAAACAAGAATTGAAGCGCTTAGCCAAAGTAATGACGGCTTCTATATCGCCGATGTAGACTTAAAACTTCGCGGCCCCGGCGACCTAATGGGCACCCAACAAAGTGGGCTACTGGAACTTCGAATGGCAGACTTAGCTCAAGATGGTGAAATATTAAAGGTAGCGAGGGATGAGGCGATCCAATTAATTGAAGCTGATCCTGAACTGATCAAACCAGAAAATTCAGGTCTTCGAACCTTTGTAGCCGCTAAACAACAAGGAGGGAAGTGGAGTAAGATAAGTTAGCTCAGAGCTATTCATAGTTTTGCTTGAAAAAGCTGGTTTTTTCTTTCGGTTTTATCAACCGCTGTTGCAGAACAATAGCGTTTGATGAAAAAAGCCCCTCCTGATGAAGGAGAGGCTTTATTTTAAAATTTGTAAAATAGACCAGATTGTATACCATATACTTCTGACCATCTATCTGTTGACCGAGAATGATCAAACTGTATGCTTAAACCGAAATCTTTTCCAAGAGCAAACTCATTCCGTAAATAATATAAACGATCATTTCTGCTTAATCGACCAAATGTTTGAGTAATAGGAACATAGTTACCATCAGAATCAGTGGTACCAGTCCATGACCTTGAACCACTAAGTCTACTTGTTCTACGAATCATTCCAACAGATAAAACGAAAAAGTCATTCCTGTAAAGCTCCACACTTAGTCCAAGTTGCAATATACCTAAATCAAAAGGCGGGCGTTCTTCTCTCGTGCTTAAGCGTCGATCAGTAAGGTTGGCATCATCAAAATTAAATCTTCCATAAGAAATGTGACCTTGTATGAACTTAAAGATTCTTCTCTCATAGCGCAATTGTACGCCAGATGCTATCATATGATGATCAGCTCTATTGTTAAGAATAATGGACTGTATCGAGCCATTGAATTCTAGGGATTGTTTTGGTAGCTCTTTATAATCTGTATTTCTCCAAGTGTTAGGTATCACCCAATCTTTCCAATCTTTTTGAGCCCAAACTGATTGCGAGCCTAGAATTATGATTGTTATAATTAGTAATTTTCTCATGCTTATCTTTGTTTAATATCTAATAATATGGACACCTTTCCAATTTCGTATCGTGGCAATCCATTATGAGAGTTACCTAGCACTAATACTACCCCCCCCTTAATAATTAATTGATTAAAATAGTTTTTCATAGTAAATTAGTTTTGTGGTTGAAAATTAACTATTCCTCTAATATGATTGATTTATTTTTCCTGTCCAAATTGCAAACAATTATAATATGATTGATAAATTAAAAATAGCTATTGATCAGAATTAAAGCTACTTATATCGAAAAATATTCTTTCTAATTTTTGATAAGAGTAGGCGATTTTTTGATTTTTAAGTTGATTGTAATTCTCATTTTTGAGCATGCTTTTTTCAATCCGCTATCAACTTATCTACTCAAAATAAGATTTCATCGAATTGCATAAATCCATTTTACCACCGTACCGTGGTGAGGATAGCACTAGACCTTATTGCTATCAATAGGTACTCGCCTTAGGAGAATGAAAGAGCATGATCATTAAAAATCGAGAGAGCTAAAAACTTCATGAGCTACATTATTAAAAATGATATGATGGCGACACTTTCAAGACAAAAATAAGGCTAACACCCTTCCTACTCGAAAAACATTGCATATAAAAATAAAACTCAGAGATACACTTGGAGTCCAACCATTACTTGGATATTGAATTTTTAACTATTCAATAGTGAATCTCATTTATAAGAAAACACAACTCGTTACACCCCCACATCCCACGCAAAAATTAATTTTTATCTCTTTTTGGAACAGGATCATAGCCCGAGTTACCCCACGGATGACAAGATGACAATCGCTTTATGGCCAGCCAAGCACCTTTGATCGCCCCCCATTCTTTTAATGCCTGAAGCGCATAGTTTGAGCAGGTGGGCGTATGCC
>JAFIEW010000091.1 GCA_020832375.1 Cyclobacteriaceae bacterium | reverse complement strand
AGATTTATTTGTATAAATTCCTAGTCAAAAGCACAAAACGGCATAACAAACTCTGATAAGAGCTAAATATTAACTTTTGTTATTTATCAGCAAAGAAAAATATATCAATTACCAAGATAAAATTAAATTGAAAACGCGGAGAATTTCTAGCTAAGTATTAAAAAACACCAACTAACAGCACCCGATTCAAATACACTTCAAATCAAAATAAGAACTAGCTATTTTTAAACTTTCAAACCCAATATTCCGATAAAATAAATTCTGATTTAACTCGACTTTAAGAATTTAAACATACTCTTGAATCAAGTAGAAGATTAGATTTAATTTTCACATTACTAAAAATTAACGCTGCAGAGATGTTACATTTTGTGCTATTTCTACTACAATTACAACAACCATTAGCCTTGTTGGAGTAATCGCACATTTTATTATGCCAATGGTGTTAACCTAATTCAGGTATCGTCAACAGTTCACCATTTACTAAATACCATTCTACACTACAATTCTACAATTCTACACTTCTACCTTTATACCATTCTACCCACATTGCTGACTATTTACTATATTTAACCCCCACCAAATAAAAATAGCTACTGATGACCAAAATGGCTTCTCGATACCGAATCAACGAAATGGATTGTCCCTCGGAAGAGAGTCTTATACGCATAAAAATGGCTGAATTGGGAGAGGTAGTAGCGCATTTAGCATTTGATTTAGATAAGCGAGAGCTAGAAGTGATTCATGAAGGAGAAACAGCCAAAATCACCGAAAAACTGGCAAGTCTAGGTCTGGGGGAGACGCTCTTAGCTTCTCATCCCACGCAAAAAAAGATAGAAAAAACCGAAGGGAACCAGCGCAAGGTACTATGGATTATCCTGGGAATTAATTTTGCGTTTTTTGTATTTGAAATGCTCGGAGGTTGGCTTTTTGGATCAATGGGCCTAATTGCAGATAGCCTCGATATGCTGGCAGATTCTTTTGTATATGCCATCAGTTTGATGGTAGTGGGCGGTACTATTGTACGTAAAAAGCAAATTGCTCGATTGGCAGGCTACTTTCAGATTTTGCTCGCCTGCCTAGGTTTTTTTGAGGTCATTCGCCGATTTTTCTTTTCAGATAGACTTCCTGATTTTCAAACGATGATGATCTTATCTTTTTTCGCACTTATAGCCAACGCCTATTGTCTTTACTTACTTCAAAGATCTAAAGGAAAAGAAGAGGCGCATATGCAGGCAAGCTTAATCTTTACCTCTAACGATATCATCATTAATTTTGGAGTAATTGTAGCGGGAATCTTAGTGCTCTTACTGAATAGTGCATGGCCTGACCTCATTATCGGCGGACTGGTATTTTTACTTGTGCTTAAAGGTGCACAGCGCATCTTGGCTATTGCACGATGAGCCATGAATGCTGCTCATCCCACAAAAATGAATAGCATCAATTTTCGAGTATACTATTTTATTTAAAATAGTTTGTTTTTGCTTGAGCATTCCATTAACTTATGCAATCGTTAATTGAATTCTCAACAACATGGCAAACAAACAATACGATTACGATTATGTGATCATAGGCAGTGGATTTGGCGGGTCTGTTTCAGCACTTCGGCTATCAGAAAAAGGGTATAAGGTGCTGGTAATAGAGAAAGGAAAGTGGTTTAAGAATCCTTCTGATTTCCCCAAAACCAACTGGAATCTTAGAAAATGGCTTTGGCTACCGAAGCTAGGTCTTCAGGGCTTTTTTAAGCTGACTCTTTTTCGCCATGTAGGCGTACTAAGTGGGGTAGGAGTAGGAGGTGGATCTTTGGTTTATGCCAATACCCTTCCGGTACCCAAAACACCCTTTTTCAAATCGGGTAGTTGGGCAAAGCTTGCTGATTGGCAGCAAGAGTTAGCACCATTTTACCAAGAGGCCAAGCGGATGCTAGGCGCAAGCGCTCATCCCTACGAAAGTGAAAGTGAAAAAGTGATGCGCGAGCTTGCCGAAGAAATGAAAAAAGACTTCGATAAGACGGATGTAGCGGTTTATTTTGGTGAAAAAGGGAAGACGGTTGCTGACCCTTACTTTGGAGGAAAAGGGCCTAGTCGCACCGGTTGTATTGAGTGTGGCGCCTGCATGACAGGCTGTCGCTACAATGCTAAAAATACTCTCGATAAAAATTACTTATACCTTGCTCAGCAGCTAGGTTGTGAGATTATGGCTGAGCGTGAAGTTTATGATGTCGTCCCTTTAAGTGAGGATGGCAGTGCTGGATATCGAATCAAGCACAAACATTCGCTTTCTTTTTTTCCTGATAGGGATGAGGTCACAGCCAAGGGTGTGATCTTTGCAGGAGGTGTACTGGGTACGATGGACTTGCTACTCAAGCTTAAAGAAACAAGTTTACCAAGGCTATCCGAGCAATTGGGTAGGGGAGTCCGCACTAATTCAGAAAGTTTAATTGGGGTCACTGCCTATGGTCGTAAGAAGGACTTTTCTAAGGGTATTGCTATAGGTAGTATTGTCAATGTCGATGAAAACCGCCATGTGGAGCCTGTGAAATACAGCGAGGGTTCCGGCTTTTGGAGAATGGCCATGGCACCTATGGTGAGTGGAAGCAACTTCATATCTAGGCTTTACCGAATGGTTAAGGATATTGTCTTAAATCCTATAGAAAACCTAAAAATCTTTTTTGTTGATGATTACAGCAAAAGGACTCAGATTTTGCTTTATATGGAAAGTATTGATTCTACTTTGCGCTTTCGAAGATCTAAACTCGGAATCAACGTAAGTAGCCTGGAAGATGGCAATCCACCTACCGCATTTAATCCCGTAGCTCAAGATATAGCAAAGCGTGTTGAAAAGATCATTGATGGCAAGGCCATGGTAATGAGTCATGAAACTTTATTGGGGATACCATCTACGGCTCATATTCTTGGTGGGGCCTGCATGGGCGCCGATGCTTCTGAGGGGGTGATTAATTCCAATAACGAGGTGTTTGGTTATCAAAAAATGCTAATATGCGACGGGAGCATGATCTCTGCTAATATTGGAGTGAATCCAAGTTTGAGCATCACCGCCATTACTGAGCGCGCCATGAGTAACATCCCAAAAAAAGAGGAGAATTCTATTACTAAAGAACAAAAAACTTACAGCTCAACAGATGTAGCTTAGTAAAAAGAGTAAAAGTAATTAGCTCGGGCTGACAATATGATGTTCCATTGAATTTGTGTAAAACGTTTATTCCTGCCATTCTTTTGCTTTTTATAAGGAGGCCATCAAAATAATCTTTGTAATTGAAGGTGTATAAGCTGTGTCAATACTGTGTTTATTTCAATAAAATATTGCATAAAAAGAACATATTAAAATAAACTTCATATATTGGGTTTCGTTTAAGTTTTAGTGTTAATAATTTTACTAGATAAACTATACTCCTATGGAAACATTTGTTAGCAACGATTATATCGAAATTTCCTATGACTCAGCGCACCAATTGCTATTTAGTGCCTGGCAGGCCAATCCAACCACTTTTGAGTTTAAAGAGGCGATGAACGCTCACATTGAGGCTTTTGAAAAATATGGAACAGGAATTTTAGTTAGTGACACATCAGATCTAGGAGCCACTGCACCAGAAGATCAGGAATGGGTCAATGCAGAATGGATGCCAAACGCAATAAAAGCTGGCTATAAAAAAGCGGCATTTATTGTTTCACCGGATATTTTTACGAAAATGTCTGTGGACGATATTGTGTCTGCCTCAAGAGAGCTTTTCCCTGAAGTTGAGCTTCAGTATTTCCCATCGGTAGCCGAAGGTATGGAATGGGCAAAGAAAAACAAAGCCTAAAATACTTGAGTATAGATTTTAAACGTATTTTAAGCCTTCATCATCCGAAAAATTACCATCATGGATGCCATTTTAAAAAATGACTATATCGAAGTATTTTTCAAACCAGATCTCAATGCGGTTAACTGCACCTGGGTAAGTTCACCAACTTCTGAAGAATTCAGAATAGGAATGAATGCAATAATTGAAGGATTCATAAAACATAATACTGGCTTGCACATTAGCGATACTTCTGAGTTAGGAGCGACCCCACCAGAAGACCAAGAGTGGGTAAATACAAGGTGGCTACCTCGAGCTGTAGCATCGGGACATCGGAAGGCTGCTTTAGTCGTATCGCCTGATATATTGACAAAAATGTCAGTAGAAGATATAGTTACTGAAGTGAAGATGGCAGAGTCTAGTATTGAAATTCAATATTTTCCTTCCATGAATAAAGCGCGCCGCTGGTTAAAAGAATCTGAATATCTATACTAATAAATAAGTCCTTAAGGGTTTTTTTAATGTTCAATAGGGAAGGTGCGAAATTTGCTTTTAAGGTACAAATAAGCAAGCTTTAGTATTCTAAGCACTCTTAAAAGTCGTAATTCTTATAAACATCATCAAATAAATTCGTAATAGCTTAAACCCAGAATATGCATTAAAATTTCTATTCCGAGCTAAAAATACTTCAAAATAAAACACTTCGCTGCATTTAACGCCTTCACCATAGCGGTGCTATGCCTTAGTCGTTTAATACTTGATTTTCTTGTATTTTTAGCTCTCATAACGAACCCTAACGCATAATCTGGGTTAAAGAAGATTTACACAAGCTTTAATACGATATGGCACCTACTTACTCTTACCCTAGAGCGGCATTAACCGTTGACGCCGTTGTGATGCATGAGAAATCAAAATCGGTTTTGCTTATAGAAAGAAAAAATGATCCTTTTCAGGGTATGTGGGCGCTACCGGGCGGCTTTGTAGACCCCTATGAAACGCCTAAGGAGGCATGCATCAGAGAATTGCGAGAGGAGACGGGCTTAGTACAATCTGAGATGACAATAATAGGGTCTTATGGAGAAAAAGGCCGCGATCCAAGAGGATGGACAGTCAGTATTGCTTATTTTGCTCTATTAAGTGGTGACGAATTACCCACTGTCATGGCAAGCTCTGATAGCGCAGCGGTAAAGTGGTTTCCTATCGATCAATTACCACCATTGGCTTTCGATCATTCAACAATCATACAGGATGCGCTGCATCAGAAGTCTTAGGGCTTTTATGAGCTGCGCTTTATGGCTGTCAATAAACTTTTCAGTATTATCATTCCAACAATATTACTAATATATGAAAGCTTTGATTTTAGTTGATATACAAAATGACTTTTTGCCTAGCGGCGCTTTAGCGGTGCCTGATGGCAATGACATTTTCCCTTATGTCAATGACCTACAAAAAGATTTTGAAATGGTTATAGCCTCACAAGATTGGCACCCTGCCGATCATGGTAGCTTCGCCTCTAACCATACTGGCAAATCTGTGGGTGATTTTGTGCAGTTGTCGGGAACGCAGCAATACCTTTGGCCTGATCACTGTATTCAAAATACCGATGGTGCACAATTTTCAAACCAACTCGATCAACGGGCGATCAAAAGGATTTTTAAAAAAGGAACCGACTCAAAAATTGATAGCTATAGTGCATTTTTTGATAATAACCGTCAGGCGGATACCGGATTGAGCCAGTACCTAAAAGACAATGGTGTGAAAAGTATACATATCGTCGGTCTGGCCTGCGACTATTGTGTGAAGTTTACTTGCCTTGATGGTATATCGGAGGGTTTTGAAGTGCTACTACACGAGAAGGGAACTCGATCGGTCAATGTCAATAAGGGTGACCATGAAAAAGCTATTGACGAAATGCAGAGTAAAGGTGTAATCATCATACCATGAGGTTTCGATTGAAGCTGTTTTTTATAGTTTTATTGGGATGATATTCACAGTTTACGCTAAAATTTATCTAATTTAGTCCTTTGACTCGATTTTGATTCACTTCGAGCTGAACAAAATGATTGAAAACATAATTTGATCCCTCAATCAAAAAACATTTTATGAAGATTTATACAGTAGATGCTTTTGCACCATCACTCTTTAAAGGAAACCCTGCTGCGGTATGTTTTCCAGAAAAGCAGTTGGAGGATGCCGCTTTAGTGGAAATTGCTGCAGAGATGAATTTATCTGAAACTGCATTTTTATATCCTAGAGAGCGTTCAAATGAATTTGATATCCGCTGGTTTACTCCAACAAAAGAAGTTGCGCTTTGTGGACATGCAACGCTAGCAGCAGCTAAGGTCATTTTCTCAAAAATTCATCCAAACCAAAAAGAGGTCCTATTTCATTCTAAAAGTGGTCAGCTACCTGTACAGCTTTTAGATAGCGGGAAGCTAGCAATGGACTTCCCGGCTGCATTTGTACCTGAGCAAGACCCAGAAGGGGAACTAGTTGCTCATTTCGCAAAGCAGAAGTCAAAGGTAATAGGCTTTGGAAAAACAATGAAAAATGGCTTGATAGAATTAGACTCAGAAAGAGCGGTAAGAGAGTATCAGCCAGATCTTAATTTTATTGCAAAACAATTTGATCAAGGGATGATCATCACTGCAAAGGGATCTCCGAATGGGAAGTATGATTTCATATCCAGATACTTTGCACCCAATGTGGGAGTCAATGAGGACCCTGTTACAGGATCTACCCACACACTTTTGACACCCTATTGGCAAAAGCGCTTGAACAAGTCAGATTTCTTCGCTTATCAAGCATCAAAGAGAGGAGGTGAGTTATGGCTCAAGCTTTCTGGTGATAGAGTACTTATAACCGGTGAAGCTCAGCTATTTATGGAAGCCACTATTTATTATCCTAAATAGCATCTATTCAAAATCTCTGGAAAAAGCTTGCGCCTGCATGATGACGAAATCTATATTGGGTTTCGTCGAGCTCTTCATAATTAATCTCTACATTCAAACGGATTCTACTCATTTTCCATAGAGGAAATTCGTAAGCTATTCCAAAACGAATAATTAGCTCATTGAAAGGAGATGGGGCGCTATTCACATTTTCTGGTGCAAAAGTAAGTCCGAAGTAGCCGTAATCATCTGGATTATAGCCATAGCCTAAAAGAAAAGAAAAGGCCTTTTCTGGTTTACCAATGAATTTTTTCAACTCCGCCACGGCGGTGGGGGTTACCTCTACTTGGAATGGAATGACAAAAGGTCTAAGATTGAAGTGCCAGTCATAAAAGTATGAGTCAAATGACATGGTGAAGACAAATAAGTCGAAATCATCAAAAAACAATTGCCGCCATCCTGCAGAGATATGGAAGCTATTGTCAAACTTATAAATAAGCTCTGCACCCCAACGAAAGCTTGGAAGCAGTTCATTTTCCACGCTGTAGGCAAACTGCGTGGCAAGCTCTATTTTTCGATTGATATATGGGTTGATTTCCAGTTTGAATTCTTGATCTTTTATGTCAAATCTCTCAAATTGATGGAAGGCTAAACTTACCTCTGTCTTTCTACCTAGGGTGCGCGAATAACTTGCACCTGAGCGCTGCCAAGGTTGATCGAGGCTAGGTAAATAATCTAGGTAGTAACCAAATCTTAATTTATTCTTATACCTACCTCTCGCTCCCAATTCTCGATAGATATAGCCTTCTTTTCTATGAGGATAGCGAAGAAGAAGCGTATCGGAAACCTCAAGTACATCTGCAAATTCACCTTGCTTAAAATTAGACTCTGCAATTAGGATCAAGGCCTTTTGTCGATCGCCACCAGACTCAAGCCATGCGTTGGCCGTTTCGCGTGCCTTTTCAAAATCATACTGCCATAGGTGAGCATAAAATCGATTTTTAAAATAAGTCTCGTTAAGTTCATCGATAGACTCTACTCGATCTAAGATATGGTGCGCACTATCGTACTTCTGTTCCCATAGGTATACCCTCGCAAGAATATTGAGTGCTTTCACATCACGAGGGTCATCTTTTAGTATTTTTGCTATGTCTTCCTTGGCTAGTTTGTAGTTACGGTCGATCACCGCTGATCTTATGGAAAGATAGTCTTGCGCAAGTGAAAACGTACTAAAAAAAAGCAAGAAAATAAACGTGAAAAAGAATTGCTTCATGTATCTAAAAAATCAGTAGGTTACGTTGTAAATACGGAATTATATCTTAGATGATGAGTTTAAGGTCTTAAATTAAATATTTAAATGTTCTCTATAATCAAATAAATCAACCCTGTAGAGACCATTGGTATAAACTAGTTTATAAAGGCACAGATTGGTATGGGTAAATTCATCCATACGTGATAGTGAATAATTTAGAACAGTAGCCATCAAAATCCGAATAGCTCGGCCATGCATACAAATCAAGACTTTAGACTCTGGTCCAGCTACCACCTTCTGCATGCCTTCTCGAATTCGTGAGCTTACTTCATCAGGCGACTCACCTTCAGGAATAGCGATGTGGGTTGCACCTTGTTTCCAGTTTTCAACAATATCAAGGTACTGCTGATTATTATCACCTGAGAGAAAGGCCTTACCTTCTTTTACGCCCCAGCATATCTCATTAAATTCGGCAAGTGCTTCTTGTGGTATATCTAGTGACTGAAAATCAGCAACTGATTCTTTAGTTCGTTTGAGTGCACTTGTATAAATTTTTTCAAAACCTTCATTTTTAAAAGCCTCATAAAACTTTCTCGCCTGTACCTTGCCAGTTTTATTAATTGAGGCGTCCACACCGGAGCCTTGTACAATACCTTCTTTATTCAGGTCTGTTTCACCGTGGCGCACTACATAAATTTCTTTGATATTTTCAGACATAGAAATAAGAACTAATGATCATTGTTGTTTTGGTATTCAGGGCGCTATGCACCCACTTTTTTTAATATTCTACCTTGCATACATCGACCTAATGAAAGAATTCTTTAATATATCGAATCGAAATTTAAGCAAATAGTTTGTTTTTACTGAAATAGTAAGCCTCTTTTATAATCCACTAGTATGAATGTTGGAGGTTTAAAAAATCGTTCCCCACCGTAAAATGGAGGCTAAAACTATTTAATGAAGTAACTTATGATCATAGGGAGTCAATTTATTAAAAAGCCAATTAAATATTAAGCTGATGAGGAATTAGCTGTAATTAAAAGTCAAGAGCCAAAATAGCTAGGACGCTACTGTATATAACCTACGCTTATCTAAGAAAGCCTAAAGTTAATTTCTTAAAGGAAAATATGCATTTTTGCTGTAAATTGCGAACATGCAGAAAAAAGTATTCCCAGAAAATGTCAGCCTTGATAGGCTTAATCAGATGAGTAAAAATACCATGGTCGAACACCTTGGTATTGAATACGTTGAGATTACCGACTATTCACTACGAGCTAAAATGCCTGTAGACCACCGAACAGTTCAACCGTTTCGCTTGTTACATGGTGGTGCATCTGTAGTGCTTGCAGAGACTCTTGGCAGCGTAGCGGCCAATATTTATTTAAATGACAATACCAAGCAATGTGTTGGTTTAGAAATTAATGCGAACCACCTGAAGAGTGCTCATGAAGGCGAAGTGGTAGAAGGTGTCACGCAACCCTTACACTTAGGTAGAGCCACGCAGGTTTGGGAAATTAAAATTTATAATGCAAAACAAGAATTGTTGTGCGTGAGTCGAATCACAATGGCAGTTAAAGACATTCGAAATTAATCAGTATGCTTCAGGCAACATCCCAATCGGGTACAATCCTTGACAAAGAAATTTTTATTAAGGTTCTTCATCAGTTGGCCAATTGTTTTTTGGAAGAAGGTACAGCATATGCTTTGTACTCACACCCGAAAGATGATAGTATTCATTTCTTATGTGCAAGCGGCGGTGAAGTAGAAAAGGTAAGTCTCGATGCTCATTTCAAGGAAGAAGGTTTTTTAATCAGTCCTTTTTATACAGTAGAAGAAACCAATAACAAATGGTTTATACCAGCGAAAAGCTATTTCTGTTTTAAGATTGCTGATGATAAAATAGTTTTTGAAAGTGAAAATGATCGAATAGCGTGGGATGAGTTATGTAAGAAGCATTTGAAATCTAATCATCAAACGAATCCATCTACTCATTTTAATTTTTGTAAACCTAAAATCGGTTTTGAAGAAGGCACTTTGAAAGAAACCTTCGTTCATACCGTCAATTTGGCTAAGAAAGCAATTTTAGAAAATAGGCTTACCAAGCTAGTTCCCGCTCGCACAAAGACTAAAGAACATACAGGCGACTTTTCCATTGTGGATAAGTTTCTAGAGATGTACTTTAGTTTCCCGATGGCGTTCGTGAATTTGCACTACACTAAAGAATTTGGACTTTGGATGGGAGCAAGCCCTGAAATTTTGGCAGAGCTGAAAGATAATAGATATTTCCATACGGTATCGCTCGCAGGAACACAATGGCAAAAAGATTCTAGCTCAATTAAAGATGTAGCTTGGATGCAGAAAGAGATTGAGGAGCAAGCACTTGTGTCACGATATATCATTGACTGCTTTAAAAAAATTCGCCTTCGCGAATATGAAGAGATAGGTCCAAAGACCGTCAGAGCTGGCCATTTATACCATTTACGCACGGACTTTTACGTTGACTGCTTGGAAACAAATCGTCAAGATCTCTTTCCTACAATGGTAGAACTTTTACACCCTACCTCTGCAGTATGTGGTATGCCAAAGGAGGCCGCGGTGCAAATTTTACTCGATCGTGAGGCTTTCGACCGAAGTTTGTTTAGTGGCTATCTCGGTCCTATCAACCTTCGCGATGCTAGTCATCTCTATGTAAACCTCCGAACGGGCTTCTTGCTTGAGGATAAGGTATGCTTTTTCGCAGGGGCAGGCATCACTGAGGATAGTGATCCAGAAAAAGAATGGGAAGAAACCGAGATGAAAATCAACACATTAGCTTCTTTATTTTAGCACATGCAGCAATTAATAGCGAGCATCAATCGCATAATGGAAATATGGGTACGACATGGACTAAGGGATGTCTTTATATCGCCTGGAAGCCGTAATGCAATCCTTAGCCTTTCCGCTATTCGTCATCCCAAGCTAAACTGCCAAGTAGTACCTGATGAAAGAAGCGCTGCCTTTATTGCTCTTGGAGTAGCACAAGCAATAGGCAGACCAGTAGCTCTGATATGCACCTCAGGTAGCGCAGGACTTAATTATACCCCTGCGGTAGCAGAGGCTTTTTTTAGAAAGATCCCTCTTATTATTTTAACTGCCGACAGACCACCAGAATGGATTGATCAACTCGATGGGCAAACCATTTATCAGGAAAAACTTTTTGGCTCTCATGTGGCTGAAAGTTTTCAAATACCCGAATTTCAAGCTTTGAAAGAAGTAGAACACCATATTAGTAGAATGGCCAACGAGGGATATTTAGCGGCGCTTACACATCGACAGCCAGTTCATTTTAATATTCCCATTCGTGAGCCATTTTATCCTAGCGATGAAATTAATCAAAACTGGTCGTATCCTGAAAAGGTATTTCTAAAGCAAAAACCAAAATCAAAAATAAGTTTTGCGTGGGATGAGGATCTAATCGAAAGGTTACGATCTTACAAACGGATTGCGCTTTTAGCTGGCCAGCAAACACCTAATGCCCAACTAATACAAATTATTAATGGGCTTTCAAATCGCCTTAAAATACCAATATTTTCTGACTGTATCGGTAATATGTATCATGGGGACGGAGCTATCTATCGTCATGATGCGATTTTCAAAAGGGTAGCGGAAGAGCAATTAGAGGAATTGAAGCCTGATTGCATCATCACCTTTGGGCTATCTATCATCAGCAAAAGTTTAAAGCTATTTTTAAGAAATCACGAAGATCTTCATCATATCCATATCGGGAAGGGAAAAGCTGCAGATACCTATATGTCATTGCAATATCATATTGATGCGCCAGTAGCTAAGGTTTTAGGTGACTTGAGAGAAATCTTGCAGCCTAGTGAGGAGCAGCGACACTTTTACGATGCATGGAAGCATAATCAACAAACAGCTGAACAAAGCTTGCTAGCAGCAGATATTACTTGGAGTGATGCTTTTGCCTATCGACATATTTTAAATCATATCAATAATCACTCTGTCATTCATGTAGCAAATAGTATGGCTGTGAGGTATGCAAATTTGTTTTTTACACCAAAACACCATTCATTTTATTGCAATAGAGGTACAAGCGGGATCGATGGCTCTACAAGCACAGCATTGGGACATGCCTATGCTACACCTCATGATTCGCATATCTTACTAACAGGTGATTTGGCTTTTTTTTATGACCGTAATGCCTTTTGGAATCACCTTCCAAAGTCAAACTTAAAAGTCATCCTTTTCAATAACTCAGGGGGAGATATTTTTAGAATGATCGCAGGACCACGAAATCAAAAGGAGCTAGAAGATGTATTTGTGCACAAAACCAAAGGGAATGCCAGCTATTTATGTCAAGAATTTAGCATTGAGTACTTTACAGCTACTAATGAGGAGGAATTGAGGAAAAATCTACCATTATTTATTGATTCACCACAAATATCAGTTTTGGAGGTTTTCACCAAAGGAAAAACCAATCAAGAGGCGCTGGCAAATTTGTTTAAAAATGAATTAAGGTAAGAATACTTTAAAAGCCTAAATTGCTGTGATTATAGGTCTATTCGAAATGATATTAAGGGCTAATTAATTTTTAAACACCTTAATTTTATTAGAGAATGAAGTTATGGTTATATAAAATCATCCTCTTTTTAAAGGAACAGATATGACAAAAATTATGCTGATAAGCTAGAATTATTCTGCAATCAATTTCTATCTTGAGATTTTTTGAGGTATTTTTACCCATTAATTACAAAATAAACGAACAAATAATGCTAGAATATTTGAAGTCCATCTCCGAAGAGGAGCGCGATTTTGTGTATAGCGTACCTGCTAAAGTCACTGTACTAGTCGCGGGTTCGGACAATAAGATTGATCATGATGAGCTCGAAGCTGCCATCTCTTTATCACAAATGAAAAAGACCACGGCTAGAGAGGATTTACTTGAATATTATAAACATGTGAGTGAGCGTTTCGAAGCCGACTTACAAAAAGAATTAAAGTATTGCCCTAATTCCACCGAAGGACGCAATGAATACTATGCAGAGCAGCTAGCAAAGCTGAATAACATCTTCCCACGCTTAGACACCAAGTTCAGTATACAGCTCTACGCAAGCTTAAAGGGTTTTGCTAAAAAAGTGGCTGAATCTTCGGGCGGTGTACTTGGTTATATGACGATAAGTGAAGATGAAAGGAGAGTAATTGATTTACCAATGATACAAGATCCAGATTTGGATTAAATCATATATTAAACGAAACCAATCGGTGTATCTGCCTTAAAAGGATGATATACCGATTGTATATTTTTAATCTAGCATTAGGTGTTTTTATTACTAGATACCATTTTCAAGTGAAATGCTTATTGTAACAAGGGGGCTTCCAGCTCGGTCAACAAATCCTTAATAAATACGCATTTGTTGATTGTTTCAAGTTGACTACAAAATTGTCGTAAAGAAAATCCAACCCTTTTGAACCTACTTTGATAGTTTTTGAATTACTAATTTTACCGAGGCGTCATAGCGAATGATCATGAAAAATTCCCTTTTTGAAAGCATGACGGTACCCTTAAGATTAGCTGTTTTGATGTGGCTTATTTTTTTCTTCGAGTTTACCTACAGTTATGACTTTGCTTATACTTTCGGTCTTTATCCAAGATCTATAACTGGTCTTATTGGTATCATCTTTTCACCACTTTTACATGGCTCTTATGGCCATTTGATAAGTAATACCGTCCCTTTTCTAGTATTAGGAACGCTGCTATTTTGGATGTACCCAAGAGTGGCAAATGAAGTATTTTTATCGATCTATTTTCTCACAGGGGTCATGGTTTGGGTTGTAGCTCGACCTAGTATCCACTTAGGAGCTAGTGGAATCGTATATGGACTAGCATCATTCCTGATTTTCGCAGGTTTTTTCAGAAGGAAGTTTAAATTAATGTTACTTTCAGTTGTGGTCTTATTCTTTTATGGAGGTATATTTTATGGCGTGCTCCCTGGATCACCCCAGGTAAGCTGGGAGTCTCATCTCATGGGAGCTGTTGTTGGATTTTGGGCGGCACAAAATACAGGAATCAAAAAAAAATATTGATGTAGCAATACAAATATCTAAATATTAGCTACTTGTATTTTTGAGAAATCCAATTGTAAAAAGAGGTTAGGATCAGGGCACTGCTTTTGATATTCTTCTTTTTGAGAGGCTGAACAAACGCCAGGAAAATCTCCCTCATTTTCCCCCATGTCTTTTATAAGCTGAAAGTGTAAATGAGGGGGCCAGTTACCATTCTCTGGGTATGGGCCTACATGACAAAAAACCTCTCCAGCATTGATTTTATCACCTATTTCAATATTTTTTAAGCCTTTTTTTGATAAATGACCATAAAGTGAGTACAAATGCTCCCCTTCAAACTCATGCTCTAAAATAATAGTGGGACCATAGTCTCCAAAATTATCATTATCGCGGTAGCTGTGGACGGTAGCGGGTAAGGGGGCATGAATGGGACTACCTGCAGCTACCCAAATATCAACACCCAGATGATATTCTCTGAAGTCTTCAGCGGTTTTAAAGTGGTTACTTCTTTGATAAATAAATCTCCTTTCAAAATAACCTCCAATACCGGCCTTTTTCTGATGATCAGCTATAGTATCAAAAACGTACCGGTTAAATGCAGCTGTATTTTTTAAGTCTACTACTTGTATTGATTGGTTACGGCTAGTGAAGTCAAGTAATAAAAAATCACTTTCTGTATACCTTGGTTGAAATAGTGGTGTGATCACAATGATATTTTTTTTACAAATAAAAAGCCTTTTCTCCTAAAAGAAAAGGCTTAGTTTGTTAGTTGGATTGAGAAATAAACCTATTCAATAATACAATTAAATTTTTGCTGCAACTTTTGGAGCCCCCTTCATTATTTCTTCTGTTGCGTAGTCTTTGAATTTTTCAATATTTTTCAAGAAAGCAGAGGCAAGTACATTTGCCTTTTCATCATACGCAGCTTTATCTGCCCATGTATTTCTTGGGTTTAATAATTCATCAGGCACATTCGGGCAAGATATAGGCACACCAACACCGAAAATCTCATGCTCTGTAAAGCCTGTTTTTGCGAGCTCACCACTTAAAGCTGCGTGAATCATGGCCCTAGTATATGGCAAATTCATTCTTTTACCTATTCCGTAAGGACCGCCAGACCAGCCTGTATTAATCAACCATACATCAACTTGATTTTCTTGCATTTTCTGACCTAGCATCTCTGCATATTTTGTTGGATGCAAGGGTAAAAAAGGTGAACCAAAGCAGGCAGAAAAGGCGGCTACAGGTTCAGTAATACCAGCCTCGGTACCTGCTACCTTTGCAGTATATCCGGAAATAAAATGAAACATTGCCTGCGATTTGTTTAGTTTTGAAACCGGAGGCAATACCCCATAAGCGTCGCATGTAAGGAAGAAAAGATTCTTAGGAATACCCCCAACGCTAGGCTCAACAGCATTATCAATAAAATGAATAGGATAGGCTGTTCTAGTGTTTTCAGTTACGCTAATATTAGAATAGTCAACTGTTCTAGTACCCTCAAAAAAGCGTGTGTTTTCTAAAATCGCACCGAAACGGATTGCGTTATAAATTTCAGGCTCTTTTTCTGCACTTAAATCTATCGCCTTAGCGTAGCATCCTCCTTCAAAATTAAATACTCCTTTGTCTGTCCATCCATGCTCATCATCACCTATCAAACCGCGATGAGGGTCAGCTGATAAAGTGGTTTTTCCTGTTCCAGATAGCCCGAAGAAAATTGCAGTGTCACCCTTTTCACCAATATTTGCAGAACAGTGCATTGAGAGCGTGTTTCTTTCATGAGGTAGCATGTAATTGAGCACTGAAAAAATGCCTTTTTTCATTTCACCAGCATAGGCCGTACCACCAATCAAAATCATTCTTTTGCTAAAATTGATTATAGCAAAGTTTTCTTGACGCGTACCATCTACTTTAGGATCAGCCTTAAATTCTGGTGCACAGATTATGGTGAAATTAGGATCGAAGTTTTCTAGTTCTGATCGATCAGGTCTCAAAAACATATTGTGGCAAAATAGATTCTGCCAAGCGTGGGTATTTATCACACGTAAATCGAGACGATAAGAGGGGTCAGCCCCCGCATAAGCATCTTTTACATATACTTTTTTGTCAGCTAAAAAGGCAATCATTTTCTTCTCTAAACCATCAAAATAAGCTTCACTTATTGGAATATTAACATCACCCCACCAAACGCTATTTTCTGTTTTAGCATCTTTTACGATAAAGCGATCTTTTGGAGATCTGCCAGTAAAAGATCCTGTGTCGCACATAAATGCTCCAGTCTCCGACAGTACGCCTTCCTTTGCTCTTAATCCTTCTTCCACCAATTCTGCCGGACTAAGGTTCCAAAGCGCTTGAGATACCTGCATAATACCGTGCTTCTCTAGTCCGCTTACTTTTGATTTTAATCCTTGTTCTTGCATGATTTTGTATGTTGTGTGATAATCTTAGCCTTAACAAACGTTTGCAGGTCTTTAAAAAAAGAAATTCATAAAACTCAGAAAACTGCTTCTTACATCTTCAATCATAAACTTATTGTCTAGGTTTAAAGAAGCTACCTTATTATGGTAAATCATAAAATGATAGTCTAGCTATCTATTTGTTTGATTGTCGCAGATTTTCAAAGTCCTATGAATTCATTATATATAGGTTCCGAAAACGATTGTTATTCAAATGTAGTGAATAAAGCGTAAACAAAACAAATGTAATCAATATTTTTTCCAATTATTTCAAACTAGACATCTCCAAATATGCTTATCCGCTTAACTACATAAATAGATATACGCACTGAAAAGATACAG
>JAFIEW010000090.1 GCA_020832375.1 Cyclobacteriaceae bacterium | reverse complement strand
GCTTGGGGCTAAGCTACAAAATGTCGATCTAAGACATTTTGGTGCAAGCATTTTCACTATTTTTGCTTAAAAACTATGCGCTCAGATAAATAAAGTTTAAACTTTATGATTTATTTATCAACAATTTACCTGTTTTTAAGCAGACCCTAGTTATAGATACAACTATCTCTGGTCTAATTGCACATGCTATTCATCAAACGAACTCTAGTAATGGAATATAGGCTCATTTTCAAAAATAGAATTTATATTCGTTGACAAAGAGTATTACATCTTCTAGCTTTAGTGTCAACATGCCTTGGTACGATTAAAATGAAATACTATTCTAGTGAACTAACTTTTCATAAGAAATTAAAAATGGAATCTGTTAGAAATAATGTTAGGCATCAAATATGGCAAGTTTTTAGCATTATCATTGCTAATGATTAATTTATGAACGGGAAGTCGCAACTTAACAATCTACCTTTAATTCAAGCCATGAAACATGCACTCTTCATTATTTTTTTTGTTCTATTATTACCTCATACAAAAGCGCAGCAAGCAAACGATAGCATAAGCATTCCTTTTGATATGATAGATAAAGGCTTGCTCATTGAAGCAGTAATCAATGGTGAAAAAGGTACTTTTCTTTTTGATACAGGCTTTACTCATGGTGTATTGAGCCCTGAGTTTGCACAAAGAGCAGGAGTACACTTTAAAAGAAGCAATAAAAACTTCATTACCGACGCCAACGGAAGCAGAAAAGCAGCTCCTATTAGAGTGATAAAAGAAGTAAGCATCGGTAAGCTTACTTTTAAAAATGCAAAGTTTTACCTGCTAGATGTCAACACAACTTTTCCTTGTGAAGCGGTGGATGGAATAATTGGGAATTCTATGATTAGTGTAATCAACTGGAAAATTGATTATAGTAAAAAGACCATTGCTCTTTCTAGAGTGCCTTTTGAAATGGATGGATTCAAATTTACTACCCAAAAAGGCAAGCATCACTTATCATTTACTCAGATTGACATACAAAACCAATCGCTTTACGCCATGATTGATTTTGGTGCTACTTCCAATCACCAAGAAGTTGAATTACATACTGCAACTGCTCTCAAACTTTTTGATGGCTTTGAGGTGATTGAAAAAACTGGGATACAATCCATATCGGCTCATGGATTGGGCAAGCCTACTACTCAACACCTTATTGCAAAAAAAATGACTATCAAAATTGGCGATAAGGCCTTTCCAATACCAAACAATGTAAGTCTAAAAGAGAATTTGAAATATCCAGCCGTAATAAAAGCAGCATTTTTTGCTAATTATCAAAAAGTAGTGATCAACTCTACTGATGAAGCCTATATCCTTTATGGAGAGAATGAGTATAAAACCCCAGCCTTTAGAGACATAAAGAATTATGGACTGGGTATTTATAGTATTGACGGAAAGTGGAGGCTAATTCAAAAAGATAGAGACAACCCTTTATTAGCGACCGTCCCTCTGTTTGAAGAGGTCAAGCTGATTGACGACCAGCCGATCGCTAATATGGATATCTGTGATTACAAAGCCTATATGGAAGCTAGAACAAATACTGACTCCCTAAAGATCACTTTTATGAATGGCAAAGTAGTAAAACTGCCAGCTGCTGTTTCAAATACCAGTAGGTTGAAATAGGGCCTGCTAAAAAATGACTTTCGACGCATGCCGATTTAAAATGAGGCATCAGCCTATTAGTGGCAATTGTTGCATGTAAAAAAGGGTTTAATTAACAAAAAACGAGTTGATTAGGCCTAAAGCTTTTTAGTCTATTTGACCGTAGTACCCTATTTTGCAAAGCGGATTACCTTCCTCTAAAAACCCAGTCGCTTGCCTTTATAGCCATTGGCCTCAATGTCGGCGATGCTTTCTTCCACCTTTTCTCTTAGCTCATCTTTGTAGCGGCTGATGCGCTCTAAGACGGCATCATCAGTAGCACCTAAAATCTGCGCGGCAAGAATACCGGCATTCTTAGCACCATCGAGCGCTACCGTGGCCACGGGCACTCCACCTGGCATTTGCAGAATCGAAAGTACTGAATCCCAGCCATCAATGCTGTTCGATGACTTTACAGGCACGCCAATCACAGGAAGCGGCGTCAAAGAGGCAATCATCCCCGGCAAATGTGCTGCTCCTCCAGCACCAGCAATAATAGCAGCATAGCCATTTTTGTGAGCACTCTCAGCAAATTCCACCATGCGATGTGGTGTACGATGTGCAGAGACTATACTTAAATCGAAGCCTACTTCCAGCTTTTCTAACACTTCAGCAGCCTGACTCATCACCGGCAAGTCGGACTTGCTACCCATCACTATTGCTATTTTCTTTCTTTTCATATTGCTATCCTATTGGTAAAATATATTGATCGTTGAAATCACCCTTTTTAAAATGGAAATGGCTTATCCACTACCGCATGACCACTGATTAGCTTCTCATCCCAAATTCCTCATCGCTCATTTTATTATGCCTATGCTACAAATAGGTGAGTCCTTTAATATCAGAAATAGTAATATCTTCTGCCTATCTTTTATCTACCACTTGAAGCCAGAAATATTGAGTGAAGCTTATAGCTCAAGCATCCGTTTTTTTCAGCCAACATAATTTCTTGCCTAACTGTATTCATTACAGTCCATCAAGACTTCACACTAAGCTAGGCTTGCCTTTACTTTTAGAGAGGTGACAATAAACACAGCCAAGACTCATTCACAATCGCATCACAACCGCATGACCATTGTATCACAATCGCATGACCACCGATTACCCCCTCATCCCTACTAAACCTTACTCACAAACTTAACCGCCGCTTTGATTTTCTGTATTTTAGCAGCTAATTGCTCATCATCTTCTTCTAGTATGGTCACATGGCCCATCTTGCGGTACGGCTTGGTAATTCGCTTACCATAAGTATGCAAATAAACACCCGACTCCCGCAATAGTACATCCCATCCTGCCAACTGCGCTATACCTTCATGATCAGGAGCACCCAACACATTGACCATGGCGCTTTTGCTGCGGGTGGCTGTATCTGCAAGCGGAAGATCTAAAATGGCCCGCAAGAGCTGCTCAAACTGCGAACTTATATTGCCCTCGATCGTCTGATGACCACTATTATGAGCTCGAGGTGCTACCTCATTGACCCAGAGTTCTCCGGAAGGCAACAAAAACATCTCCACCGCCAAGATGCCGTATAAATCAAGCTTCTCAATCACATTGATGGCAAGCTGTTGCGCTTTTTCTTCAGCCTGAGATGAGATACGCGCCGGCGACAATAGGTAATCCACCATATTCTGCTCAGGATGATATACCAACTCTACGGCAGGGAAGCATTTTACCTCGCCAGAAGGTCTGCGCGCAACAATCACTGACAGCTCCTTCTCAAAACTCACCAAGTCTTCCAATACCGAAGGCCCATCAAAGCCTTTTTCAATATCACCCTTGCTGCGGATCACCTGCACGCCACGACCATCGTAGCCATCGCGACCTATCTTATGAACTGCGGGAAAGCGATCTTCATATCTTTTCAAATCCTCAAGCGTCTCAGTTAACACAAAAGGGGATGTAGGGATGTCATTATCCTGATAAAACTGCTTTTGTAGCCGCTTATCTTGGATGATCTCAATCGCCTCAGGCTGCGGATACACCTTCACCCCCTCGGCCTGCAGCCGCTTCAGCGCAGCTACGCTCACCTTCTCAATCTCAATGGTGACTACATCGAGTTGCTTGCCCCATTCGTAGACGGTACTTTCGTCTTGCAAGTCGCCCACTTGAAAGTGTTTAGCCAGCTCCCTGCAGGGTGCCTCAGGGTCGGGATCTAATATATGAAAGTTGACATTCCAACTAGTTGCAAACTGAATGAGCATTCGACCGAGCTGCCCACCGCCCAAAATGCCAATTGCTAACTGTTCTATTGATTTGGTTGCCGCCATGCTTTTGCTGAATGTAGGTGAGCCACAAAACTAATCAATTTGAAATAGATTTTCGTGGGATGAGGGGGTAAAGTGAAAGCTCACTCCCAACTTTAATCCTCATTCCAAGCATTTTGCTAAACTTCTTTACCTGATAGCGCGTGCATATTGTTGGTACGCACTAACAAAGCCCTTATGAAACTAACACAAGTTAAAGAAATCTGTATCTATGGTGAGGACCTTAAAGCGATGGAGGCTTTTTATTCAGAGGTGCTCGATCTGCCCGTGATGAGTCGTGTCGAAGGGCGTCATGTTTTTTTTAGGCTGGGGATGCAGGTACTCTTATGCTTCAACCCCAAGGTAACGGCCAAGGAGGAGAAGCTGCCGCCTCATTGGGTAGCGGGCAAGCAGCATATCGCTTTTGAGTGTAATGAAGAAGATTATCTAGCATGGAAATCAAAATTGCAGGCACAAAAAATAGCCATTACGCATGAGCAAGAGTGGCATGAAGGTCGAGAATCCTTTTATTTCGAAGACCCCGCAGGCAATGTACTAGAGATCTTACCGCCACGGATATGGGAGTGAATTTGCTCAAGTAGGGATGAAGCTTTATATTTGCAAGCCTTTAAGGCCTCGTAGTTCAATGGATAGAATAGGAGTTTCCTAAACTTTAGATGCAAGTTCGATTCTTGCCGAGGCCACAAAACCTACCTTCAATCTTTTGGGAGTAGGTTTTTTTTGGATAATGGTGTTTATGAAGAAAATGATAATGAGGTTTTTGAAATACTCGAAAAGTAAGGCCACTCTGGCGTGTAACGACTTGATAGTTATATAATCAATTGAAGGGTCATTCCTACTCAATTTAAAAACTAGAGAACTCCTTTGCAATGATATAAACCCCCATAATCAGTACAAACCATCCAAATCCCTTTCTTAAGCGCTTACCGTCAATGAAATTACTCAACCAGATACCAACAAAAATTCCAACAATGGAAATCAAGGTAAAAACACCTAAAAAGGACCAGTCGATTTGAATATTCTGTACATCCCCTAAAAATCCAATCAAGGATTTTACTGCAATAATAAGTAATGAGGTAGCCACAGCCTTTTTCATAGGCAGTTTAGCCAAAAGTACCAATGCAGGAATGATCAAAAAACCACCTCCAGCACCAACTATACCTGTTAAAAAACCTACCACAACACCTTCGAGTACAATTAATGGATAATTGTAAGATACTTTTACATTTTCGTCTTCAACACTTTCTTTTCTATCCTTAATCATAGAGTATGAAGCGGCTAACATGATCAAGGCAAAAAACAACATGATACCGATGTTTTTGGTAATTTCAATATCGGCTATTGTAAATAAGGAGTCAGGAATAGCGGGTACAGCATACATGCGCGTGAGATATACCGTGATAAAAGCCGGAATAGCAAAGACTACCGCGGTTTTTATGTCCACGAGGCCTTTCTGCATATTTCTAATAGCACCCACCAAGCTTGCGGTACCCACCACGAATAATGAGTAAGCGGTAGCGGTGACGGGATCAATCATTAGCAAATAAACTAATACCGGTACAGTAAAGATTGAACCTCCTCCACCTATTAAGCCAAGTACAATACCAATAACTAAGGCGCCTAAAAAGCCTAAAAGCTCAACAAACTCCATATATATCAACACTTTTTAAATTGAAAAATCAAAATTACATAAGCACACTTTAGTAGGACGTAACTTTAGTTACATAGTGGTAAGTAAAATGAAATATGCTTGCTCAAAATAACCAATATATACACAAAGGGTATATTGGCATTATCTTTGACATATGAATGATTTGATAAAGCTGAGGACTGAAAGAATAATATAAATTTTAGTAGTTGATGCCATGAGAAGCAACTAATTAATATTAGATGCATCTATTAAATTGATCCTGAATGCTATCGGTGAATCCATGCTATGGTATTTTTTATAGTCCCTTTTCATCCACAACACAATTTAAAATTATCCTAATCTATGGGTCCTCTTTAAATTGCATAAATAGGCGCAGAATTAATGAGGATACTATATTGTTTTTAAAAATTATTAATACATTGCAACAAAATTTATTTACAATACGCGAACTTTTATGAAATGCTACTTTTTTGCACTTTGCTTTCTAATTGCAGGAAGCATCAATGCTCAAGAACAACGGTTTGAGCGAACAAACTTCCAGCTAAGTGGATATGTAAAGGACGCCAAAACGGGCGAATTGCTTCTCGGCGTGAATTTATATTTACCGGAAACTGAAAAGGGAACTAGCACAAACAGATACGGCTTTTATTCTATCAACATACCAAGTAAAGCGAAATACCTTCGCGTATCAGCGGTTGGCTTTCGTACCGAGATAATCGACCTAGATGCAATTGAACCGAAAGACCATTTTGATATTGAACTATTACCAGAGTTTTTAATCGATGAGGTGGTGATTGAGGCAGAAAGAGAGCTCTCAATGAACGAGACTCCCCAAATGTCAAAAATCAGTCTCAGCCCTGAGGTGATTAAAAATATGCCCATGCTTTTTGGTGAGCGAGATGTGATGAAAACCATCCAACTGCTTCCCGGGGTGCAAGGTGGAAATGAAGGTTTTGCCGGAATTTATGTGCGTGGAGGTGGGGCTGATCAAAACCTCATCTTACTTGATGATGCAATTGTTTATAATGCAAACCACCTCTTTGGTTTCTTTTCTGTGTTTAATGGAGATGCAATCAAAGGAGTAGAGCTATACAAAGGTGGCTTCCCTGCACGCTTTGGTGGGCGTGCGTCTTCCGTGATTGACTTAAGCATGAAAGATGGCAACAAAAAAGAATTTGGAGGTGAAGCAGGCATTGGACTGATCTCATCGCGTCTCATGCTAGAGGGCCCCATCATTAAAGATAAGAGCTCCTTCATCATTTCTGGGCGACGCACCTACCTTGATGTACTAGCAAGACCCTTTATGACCGAAGACATCTCCGCAGGATATTTCTTTTATGATCTCAATGCAAAAGCCAATTATGAAATCAATGATAACCACAAGCTCTACGCTAGTGGATACTTTGGTAGAGATAAGTTTTACGCTCGAGACAATTTCAATGACAATCGTTTTGAAAGCGGACTCGACTGGGGAAATGCTACCGCTACTTTAAGGTGGAATCATAAATGGAATTCAAAGCTCTTCACGAATACTTCTTTGATCTTTTCAGACTACCAGTTTGGTATTTTTGCCGAGGAAGAGTGGCAAGATGAAAGCTTTTTCCTTAACTATAGCTCGGGCATTCGTGATTTTTCCTTGAAATATGATGTTGACTACATCCCACATATAGACCACCACTTGCGTTTTGGCGCACAGGTGATTCACCATCAATTTACCCCCACTGCTTTAGTGGCTCGTGACTCCTTCATGGAGGAGGATATCAACAACACTGTGGCGATTGGAGCGGTAGAAAGTGCGATTTATATTGAAGACCATTGGTCGCCAAGCGTTCGTTGGGATATTAATGCAGGGCTACGTTTGAGTCAGTTCTCCGTTAGAGACAAAAGCTATGTCAACCCAGAACCTAGACTTTCAGTAGCCTACCATCTTCGTCCTGACTTATCTTTAAAAGCTTCTTTTGCCGACATGTATCAGTACTTACACTTACTGAGCTCCACGGGAATTGGGCTTCCTACCGACTTGTGGGTACCGGCTACCGATCAACTAGTACCTCAAAGTTCACGGCAAGTGGCTTTAGGCATACATAAAACTATCAGAAAAGGCTTAGAATTTAGCATAGAGGGCTATTATAAAACAGGAAGCAACATTTTACAATACAAAGAGGGGGCAAGCTTCTTGGACATTGATCTTGAACCAGGGGCGCCAGCTAGAGATAGAGCCTCCTATGAGGACCAGGTGACTGCAGGCGAGGCAGAAGCTATGGGCATAGAACTTTTATTGCAAAAATCTCAAGGCAAATTTCATGGCTGGATTGGGTATACTTGGTCTACTGTAAACTTTCACTTTCCAGAGCTCAATAGCGGCCGGTCTTTCAATCCACGCCATGATCGCCCGCACGATATTTCTATAGTAGGCATCTACGATATGTCATCAAAAATCACCTTTTCCGCCACTTGGCAATATGGTACAGGAGCACCGATTACCATGCCAAGAGGACGAGAACCAAGAATGAGCTTTGGATCCTATAGAAATCAATCCACTCAAATAGGAACTGGAACTCAAACCAACTCTTGGCTTGATCACTCGACCGACTTTGGAGATCGTAATGACTTCAGAATGGAATCTTTTCACAGCTTAAATCTATCGGTGCAATTTCATAAAAAAACAAAATGGGGAAAAAGAACTTGGGATGTGGGTGTATACAATGCCTACAACAGACAGAATCCATTCTTCTACTATATAAGAGAAGATTGGAGAACACAAGAGCAGAAAATGTACCGAGTCACTCTTTTTCCAATCATTCCAAGCATCACCTACAATGCTACTTTTTAAAACTGTAGTAAAGATGAATTGCTGAGTAGAAGATCAAAAAAAGTGCATTACAGAAACAATTGATAAGATGATATATAAAAGATTTTGTTTACTTTTTATTGCCTTTGCTTTTGCAGCATGCGAAAACCCTGTAGCGGAAATAGCCATGCCAAAGATAGAAGCAGAGCCCGTCATGGTAGCCTATTTGAGCCCTGAGTCGAGATCTATTTTTGTGATGATATCACATACTCAACCCACTCAAAGCCAAGGCAATGAAGAATTAATTAAGCCTGATGAGGCTCGGGTGTACATTAGTGATGGTACTATTGAAATAGAAATACCAATACTAAGCCCAGATGAAGAAGATGAATTTAATCATTGGCAAGAAAGCAGAAATGCTACCCCACATCGTTTTTTTGCTATCGATCAAGCAGATTTTCCAATTCAAGATGCCTTGACCTATACCCTTCGTGCGGAATACCCCAATGGTAGGCAGATGACCGCGAGCACGACCATTTTCCCTAAAGAAATTTTAGAGGTGAACTTCTCGAACTTGGAAGTTGAAGATCGTCATGACGAAACACAAAATTATGACATGGAAGTAAGGTATACAATACAATGGGAAAGTCCCGCAAACCGGCCTGAAGGATTTACGATAGGATACCACTTTTATCGACGATCAATCACCTTTAATGATCAAACTGATAATTGGGAACCAATTGGCGAAGATTATCCTCAGGAGTTTGGCTATTGGGACATTATAGACAACAGAGATAAACAGTCTACTTCTTTTTCCAACACTGGCCGAACAACCTTTGATCGGCGATTTACATCAAAATTGAATGTAGCATTAGCTCATTTAAATGAGGATATTATTCGATATGAAAATAGCTATAACTATAGTGGATTTGACCCCTTTACAGAACCATCAGTAGTCTTTACCAATGTTGAAAACGGGAGAGGACTAGTTGGCAGCTATCGGCTTTATGAGTTAACGGCATATGAAGAATAAACAAAACCCATTAAAAATGACAGCATAAAGCGTTTTTAGGCATCAATTTATCACGGTATCTAGCTTTTGTAAATCAAATATGATGTCTTAAATGTTTGTAAAAAGTGAAGTAACTATCACCAGCTTTTAAGCCTGCTAGATACTTCACTACCACAAACAGCTCATCAACAATTAGTTCGGGTTTGATTAAAAAGTCCCAAGTACTGCAGATTCAAGGCGGCACAAGCTTCGCTTGTCTTATTTGGTGGAAAAAATGATCTATTTCAAAAAGCTTATTTTAAGCTTTTAATCTTTTTTCAAATAAATATCGCTTACGGTTTACGAATTACGATAATGCTCGGGGCAAAGCTACAAAATGTCGATATCAGAAATTTTCGCGCAAGCATTTTCACTATTTTTTATTTAAAAACCGTGCACTCAAATAGAAAAAGTATAGACTTTATGATTGATCTGTCAACAATTTAGCTATTTTTAAGCACTCCCTAGCTCTTAAACATCAGCCTTATAATCTAACTCTCCTGCTTCTACTGGCACGGTAATTTCATTTTTCCTTGGCGGAATAGGGCAGCTAAAACTCTCGTCGTAAGCACAATATGGATTGTAAGATAAATTAAAGTCCATTTCAATAAAGTGTTTTTCCTTATAAACTAGATCTAAATAGCGACCTCCACCATAAGTTCTGTCTGCGGAAGTAGCATCATAAAAAGCCAAAAAAAGCCGGTTTTCTTCATCATCCTCAGGATCTTTCCAAAGCATGAGTTCTTGTGGTACACCATCAAGTTCAAATCTTGCAATCGCAAATTCATAATAAGTAGAGGCCTTTCCATCTGTACGATCTACCGTGATGGCTTTGGGAGGATTCAATTTTTCCAACCTTGCCTTTACTTTATATTGAGGATTAGGTTCGAAAAATCGCATAGGCCGCATATTGAGTTTAACCTCCTCACGTAAGGGTGAATCTCTCGAATGTTTTAAGTTGACAAATTTTTTCCTATGCTCCTCTTGTATACGTGCAGTGTACTCCTCTGCGGTCTCATCACCCTTAGTGGCATACCAAAAACTTGCTAGGACTCCTACTGCTACAATCAATATCAGGATATGATTTCTCTTCATTGCTATATCTTGGATGTTTATTTTTAAAATGATCTTCAATCTTTGCTACAATAAATGAATACTTTAGCTATTCAGCTAAAACAAAAGTAAACCGTTTATACAAAGGGCTATTATAGCCTACTTGCCATGCAGACAAAGATTTTACTTCGACCTTATACGGATATTGACCTAAATTTATTTCAAAAAGTCAATAAAATATTTGCAGGATTCTTTTACCATACATTCTCTGCCTATGGATCAAAAGGTTTCAACAAAACCAACATCAATGACAATTAGTCTTCAGGCATTTCTTCAACAAAAAGCTCTCCAATGAGACTATCAGCAACTAAGCGCCCAGCTTTGGTCAAGTAAACAAGCTCATCATTCCACTTTACCAGACCATCGGCAGTCCAAGAGCTTAGCCGTTGCTTTTGGTAGGCATTCAACCTCCAGCCGAAGCGCCTTTCCAACTCCCGTAGATCTAAGCCCTCAATCCTTCTCAAGGATAGTAAAATATATTCATTAAGTTGATCGATAGTGCTCAGTTCTTCCTTTTCTCTTAAGGGCTCACCCGATGCAATTCCACGAATATAGCGAGTATTGTTGGCGATATTAAAGCTCCTAGACTTACCATCATAAGAATGGGCAGAAGGACCTACTCCTAAATAGTGAACACCTCTCCAGTAGCCACTATTATGGCGGGAGCGATAACCTGCGCGTGCAAAATTAGAAATCTCATAGCCTTCATAGTCAGCCTCAGCCAAGCGATCCATGATATATAAGAACTGCTGCGCTGCAAGTTCTTCCTCAGGTACTTCTAGCATCCCCTTTTGATACCAATTACCAAAAGCTGTTCCTTTTTCTATCGTTAGCCCATAGCAACTAATGTGCTCTGGTTGCCAATGAAGAAAGCGGTCTAAATCACGTGCTACTGAAGATAACTCTTGATGAGGCAATGCAAACATAAGGTCTAAGCTAATATTGTCAAAGCCAGCGGCTCTAACTCTTCTTATTGCTGCATCTGCGGTGGCCAGATCGTGTGCTCGGTTAAGCTGACGCAAGCTTTCATCATCGGTAGTTTGCACGCCTATACTCAGTCGATTAATGCCCACTTGAGCCAATTCATCTACTTTTTCTTGAGTAAGATCATCAGGATTAGCCTCAAGTGTTAACTCAATATCATGCTCAAGGTCGAATGTATCTTTGACTGTACTAAGCAAGCTTGAAATCTCATTCCTACTCAATAAGGAAGGCGTACCACCGCCAAAATAAACGGAGGAGAGTGACTCTCCTAACTCATCTTTCCGAAGTATGATCTCTTTTTTAATAGCGGCCAGCATATCATCTTTATGCTTAAGCGAGGTGCTAAAGTGAAAGTCGCAGTAGTGACATGCTTTCTTGCAAAATGGAATGTGGATATAAAGACTGACCATAAGTTACGAACTTGAAGTTGCTAGCAAATACCGTGGAGGTTGCCAGATTTAAAATGGTTTTGCAACTCAAAAAGTTTAAATTTTTGCGTGGAATGAGGGAACAAGGCAATCGACTATCTAATTTTCATACTTGCTGTAGGTTAAAATCTCCCTATTTCTATTTTTTTCTTTGATAGCAAGTACGACAAAGAGGCTCATAACTATCTTTTTCTCCTAGTAAGACTTTCTGATCTTCCTCACTAAGACGATGTGAAAAGTGAGCAACAGCACCACAACTCATGCAAATGGCGTGCACCTTAGTCACATATTCAGCCACAGCCATTAGCTCAGGCATAGGGCCGAAAGGTTTCCCGGCAAAGTCCATATCAAGTCCCGCTATGATTACTCGCTTACCCGAGTTGGCAAGATCAACACATACATCGAGCAAGCCTTTATCAAAAAACTGGGCCTCATCTATACCCACCACCTCACAATGTGCAGCCAAAAGGGGAATTTCGCCAGCAACCTCTACCGGTGTAGAGCGTACCGCATTGGCATTGTGAGAAACCACCTCTTCCTCTGCATAGCGTGTATCAATACTAGGCTTGAAGATCTCTAGCTTCTGTCCTGCGATTTTTGCCCGGTTGAGGCGTCGTATAAGCTCTTCCGTTTTACCACTAAACATCGACCCACAGATGACTTCAATCCAGCCCGCTCGATCATTACTTTTTCCGTCAGATTGCCCAATTTGCGGCTCTATAAACATGTTCTCTATTTCTTGTGGTTTACACGCTCAATTCTTCAGGTAATCCTACCTATTTAATGAAAGTGAATTCAAAATTACAAAAAAATGTTTCTCCTATTGGGATAAAATATAAGAAATAGATGGAAAGGCTCATGCTCTGAGGACTCTTCAAGAAATCACACATCTAGCCTATATTCTTCGAAAAACTCCATAAGTTGCATGCCTAGACTATTAAAATAAGAAATAAAAGCGGGTATAAAGACTACTTAAGTACTCCGATAGTGTATTAACAACTACAAGATAAATAAAACTATGCTTTTTTTCGAGCCAAAAAGCGCACTACTTTTGCTTCACCAAAATGATAGCTCCCTTCTCTAAGAAATGTTTCGACTCCTCTATTTACCTCTATGTCCAATATCTTAAAGTCAGCTGCAAGCATTTCGGTAGTATAAAGCATCGATGGGTCTTTAGGACCTCCACTTTCCATTCCTAACTGCTCAGGACGAAAAGCCTCCATAAATACTATGCCATTAGGCTTCAATGCCTTTATCAATTCGTGATGAAAGCTTTCTCTAATTTCGGGTGATAGATGAAAAAAAGTAAGTCCAATGGCATCATAGGAATTTTCATCAGCCTTGAAGCTCGCTGCATCTTCAATCCAAAGCTTTGCTTTGGTCCGGTTTCTTTTTAAGAGTTGGCCCGCTTTTTCTAGGGCAGAGTCACTAAAGTCAAAACCCTCCGTTTGCCACCCATTTACAGCACAGTAAGCGGCGTCTCTACCCTCACCTACGCCCGGTATAAGAATCTTACCCTTCTGTAATTGATCTACTACGCTTTTAAAAAACTCATTGGGCTCAGTGCCATAAGCATACTTAGGGTCATTGTATCGATGATTCCAAAATTCTTGCATGATTTTCTATAGAAATGGTGGTGTATTTTAGGTCCGGTCGTTATCAATCGATTGTTTTAATTGAACTATATGAGCCAATTATGCAGGCTCCTAATTCTGCATTAAAGTTTTATTTATATGATCTATCATTATTTTGCTTTTAATCAAACTAGAAAATCGCAACAATCATAAACCCACCTTGTCTTGTTAAAACAAAGTGTTGACTTAACGGCATCATTGCGATTAGAAATTGTTATTGCCCTTTCGTGCTGGGCATATTGCAAAATTACCATCTACAACTAATAGACATCCTCTCCAATCGAGATCAAAGCTAGTATTGATAGAGATAGGCAAATTGAGTATTAGGTGCATATCTACTCTCAGTTTCATAGCGATCTATCTAGGGTCTCTACTTCAAAGGTACTTTTACCTAGAGAAGGACAGAGGTCAGTAAAAACGTCCGCTAATAAAGGATGGCTTAATGAACTTAAGGCCAATTGCGAGCCCCAAGTACCAAAAATACCACCTTAACTTGCACTCCAAATGTTAGCTAGACTTCTTTCATAAAAGAAATCCATCACTTTGTTTGAAGCAATTATCCAAAGCTGAAGTTGATCCTGTGGTAAGCAGTTCAGTCTATGAGTATAGGATTATTACTATGACACTTCTGCACCCAAATATTGAAACTAAAAAGAAGAATTAGTAACAGAAGGAAAAACTCCTTCAACATAGGATACAATAAGTTGTCTTAATTTTTAAATTACACCTAAAGATAATGAAAATTAGATTTTATTGCTAATTAATATTATTAAAACCCAAAAAAGAGCATGCTAAATATACCTGCCAAGATGAGCCATTTGCAGAAACTGCTCAAATGAGCAAAATGCTTTTTGGTATCTGCGTACACAAGTCGATAAATGAGATAGGTAATGGGCACTATCAAGAGCGAAAAGTAATAAATAAGCATTTTATTCTGATGAGTGCCTGCCATATAGAACATTACAAAAATAAATAGCGCTGATAATACATAAACAAAAATCTTTGTCCGGTAAACACCCCATATTATAGGAAGAGTTTTACACCCAAAACTTTCATCACCACGGAGATCTTCTAGGTCTTTGATGATCTCTCTTACCAAAGTGATGCAAAAAGCAAAAAGAGCATAGGTATTTACAAGATGTTGATTGGTTTCGTAATAAATACCCACCAAAGCAATCGAGACTCCCGCAAGGAGGGCCACTGTAAAGTTACCCCAAAAAGGAAGTCGTTTAAGTAAGTTAGAGTAAACCCACAAGATGAAAGAACAAAAAAATGCTACCAAGGCGATTTTCCATCCTGCATAAAAGCTCATCGCCACACCGCTAATATTCAAAAAACTATGCAAGAAGAGAGCCTGTCTGCGCCTAAGGTGTTTTCCTATAATCACCCTGTCGGGCTTGTTGATGTAATCAATTTTCACATCATAATAGTCATTGATAATATATCCTGCCGCAGCGATGAAAACGGTACTCATGATCAAGGCAAGAAATCCTAAATCAATATCTGCTGTAGAAGAATGAATTACTCCCGCCAAAAAAACAGCTGTGAGAATTTGTGCTGCAGCAAGCACCAAAAGGTTCGGCCAGCGCATAAGTTCTAGCAAAGCTCCTAGCTTCCTAAATTTGACAAATATTCTTTTACTTTTTATAGTTGACATATTCTCAATTAAATATAAAAGTCGTACGCAGCTAAAAGCAAGTGACCTGAAAATTTGGCTTACATTACAGAAATTAAAAAATATCGCCCGTTAACCACATTCGGTTTTCAATATCAACCAATATGTTGGAAAACAAAGTATAACTTCATCTTAAAAGATAACTGAACTTAAAATCATCCTTCTCTTGGTAGAAAAAGAAAAACCATCTATGAGCTTTAATAACAAGACGAAGTTAGCTCTTTTTAGCTTTTAAATAGGTAAACAATACAAATAAAACATTGAGCTTCAAATAGTAATTCATTTTTTTCAAGCATATGAAGTTATATGATATACTTAATCTACAGATTTTCATGCTTTGATGAAACAAAACCGCCTTGTAGTATAGGGGTGATTAAAACACATGCATCAAAATGTCATAACCCGAAATTTTGTTAGGTTATCTATTGATCCATTTAAAGACTTTATTATTCCTCCACAAAAGATCACGGATTGATATTTGATATCGCTTTTTGGTTAATTCACCTTTGAAGCAAAATGCTATAACATAAATGAGCACTGTCCCAAAAATCATATATTATGAATGCTAAGGGAATGAAGAACAAGATGTAAAGTATGATGCCATACCTTGAAGTTCAGCTTTTTTTGTTAACTTTGCAGGCTTGATTCATATGCTTTTAAACCATAATTATTTTATGTCGCGAGAGGAAGCATATCCGAGTAAAATAAATTGGTAAAAGCTAATCTAAAAACTATTGATACGAATGAAACTGTCGAAGTTTAAATTTGACTTGCCATCAGAATTGATAGCACAATATCCGGCCAAAAACCGTGACGAATCCCGCCTAATGGTGATTCACAAAGAAACAGGTAAAATCGAGCACAAAATGTTTAAGGACATTATCGATTACTTTGATGAGGGCGATGTTTTTGTAGTTAACAATACAAAAGTATTTCCAGCTAGACTTTATGGTAGTAAGGAGAAAACAGGTGCTCAAATAGAAGTATTCCTTTTAAGAGAGCTCAATAAAGAAGCTATGCTTTGGGATGTACTTGTTGATCCAGCTAGAAAAATCAGAGTAGGCAATAAGCTGTATTTTGGCGATGGAGAACTGGTAGCTGAGGTAATTGATAACACTACATCTAGAGGAAGGACAATACGCTTTCTTTTCGATGGTACTGAAGAGGAGTTTTACAAGGTAGTAGACTCCTTAGGAGAAACCCCTATTCAGACACAGCACATACAGCGTAAAGTAGAGGAAGAAGATAAGGAAAGATATCAAACGATCTTTGCTGAGCACATTGGTGCAGTAGCAGCGCCAACGGCTGGCCTTCATTTCACTCCTCACTTACTTCGTAAATTAGATATCAAAGGTATCAATGTAACACCTATTACACTACATATCGGTTTAGGTACTTTTAGAGAAGTTGAAGTAGAAGATCTTACTAAGCATAAAACAGACTCAGAAAGCTTTGAGGTTCCTTTAGAGACTCAGAACTTAGTCAACGAGGTGATTGATAAAAAGCAACGCGTTTGTGCTATTGGTACAACAAGTATGAGG
>JAFIEW010000089.1 GCA_020832375.1 Cyclobacteriaceae bacterium | reverse complement strand
TTGAATAAGAGAACTATAAATATGGGTCTAGCAATTTATTTAGGACAGCATTGATGATGATTCAAATATTTACGAGTTATTTTTTCGCTTTTGCGGCTGGCTTGCTCTTCACTTTCGTGCGGTTAGCTGATCGATTATCCGATCTAGACCTAGTTTTACCATAAGTACCTCGACTAATTTTTCCACGTCTTGATTTAAGATCTCCTCTTCCCATATTTTTTGTTTTTGAATTAAAAGATAAAATTTACTCTTCTAATATAGTGATAAGGCTCAATATCAACAAACATCTGGGTCAATTATTTAGAAGATCCTGTCAGTATGATATTTTAGAAGAGGAAATCCCCACGCTTAGCTACTGCTCCAAACCCTAAAAGAGGTGGGTAATTAGGGCTTGCTTAAAAAGTCCCAAGTGCTGCAGATTCAAGGCGGCAAAGCGAAGATGTATAAATATACCTCGAGCTGAAGCCAACGAAGAAGATGTCGTGCTTGGGGCTAAGCTACAAAATGTCGATCTCAGACATTTTGGTGCAAGCATTTTCACTATTTTTGCTTAAAAACTATGCACTCAGATAAATAAAGTTTAGACTTTATGATTTATTTATCAACAATTTAGCTGTTTTTAAGCAGACCCTAATTAGATTTACCCACTCATCTCACAAAAGTCACTTGAATCGAAGGGCATTTTCAAGTTCTTCGCGTAGCAATTCTTTATCATCCAAGCCGGCATAGAAGCGAATCATATTTTTCGGAAAGACGGTGCTGGCATAATTTTGAGAGTCATAAAGGGTAAGCGCAGGAAATGCCAATGACTCAAATCCTCCCCAGCTACAGCCTAACCGGAATCGATCGAGGGCATTGGCAAAAGCTTCGATTTCACGTTCACTTTCCGTTTTTAAGGTAATGGAAAACTGACCTGCAGGCGCACTCATCTGCCTGGTGCTCAGATCGTACTGGCTATTATCGGGATCGTAAGGGAAGAATACTTCCGCTACGGCTTCATGATTCTTTAAGAAGTCAACGAGGTAGCTTGCCGTCTCCCCCGCTTGCTTGATTCGCATTGGTAATGTTCGCAAGCCACTCAATATTTGCCATGCATTAAAAGGCGATGCTGCTGCACCCAAGGTCATGTATTCATTTTTAAATACTCTTTTGATCAACTCCGCCGATCCGCACAGCACTCCCCCCAATGCATCACCATGTCCGCTCAAGTATTTTGTGGCACTATGACCTATCAAGTCAATACCATATTTTGCAGGGTGCTGTAAAAGTGGGCTGGCATAGCTATTATCAATCATGGTTAATATTCCCTTGGACTTAGCTAGCTTGGCTACGGCTTCTAGGTCTTGCTGCTCAAAAGTCCATGAATTGGGGCTTTCCAAAAAGATCAGTCGGGTATTCGGCTTAATGGCCTGTTCAAAATTTTCTACGTATCTACCATCGATCAAACTAGCCTCCACGCCAAACTTGGGAAGGTACTCTTTGAGTAATTTCGCCGTCCAACTATAAGGTTTGCTCACCGATACGATATGGTCACCTTGCTGCACCACCGATAGGATTCCCGCCGATACTGCCGCACTACCGCTTGCGAAAAACAAAGCTTTTTCCGTTCCCTCCAAGGCAGCCATTTTTTCTTCAAGTATGCGCGTGGTCGGGTTAGTGCCTCGCGTATAAAAAGGCACCTCGTCCTCATGTACTAATGCATGGCGCATTTCGCGAATGGTAGGATATACAAAATTGCTACTTTGAATTAATGGCGGGGTAGCTGCACCAAAATAAGCTTCAGAGTTCTCAAAAGAATGATTGATGATGTCGCTGATATTTTTATTGTCCATAAGCGTGGGCTAGATTTCAATATTGATAATGGATACAAAACGAATGAGCCTTTATTTAGATCAATAATATCATGACCTTTTGATAGTGCTCAGCTACTTGCTGTAGATGAATCAAAGTTACAAAGATTGGCGGTACACAAAAAGAAGGTGAGTTTTTCTTTTTTGCATGGGATGATGGGGTGATAATAGGTTTCTTGATGCTAGAAGGTGATACGTGAATATAGGCGAAACTAATGTTGATAAAAATAGGTGTTAAGATCAAAAAAGGGATGAAAAAACGAAGTTCTCATCCCTAAAAAATATGCGAAGCAATTGGTCTAGTTGAGGATTACTCCTTACCGCTTGTCTCTTCGGTATATCCGCAAGTGAGCATCATGTCACCGTAATAAGGGTTCCGGATACCTTCCTCTTTACTTACCCAATAGGCACCTTGATCTTGATTAGCCATAGGGCAGAACTGATAGTATACTTTTTGCTCCTGTAGGCCAAAATATTTCATTACATCATAAAGCAAAGGACTGAATACGACCAAGGTCTGTCGCTGACCCTCCAAATCTTGAGATAACATCTTATCAATATCAGCAAGAAGCACCTCTTTGATTTCACTCCATAGAGATGCTTCACCGGCATCAGACTGGGGAAGTGCCGCTATTTTTTGCTGCATGTTTTTGAGTTCCTTTTCAATTGCATCTATGTCTTCCACCACAAAAGCCTCATACATCTCATCAGCCACGTCTAAGACGGCATCCAAACCCCTTTTGAAGTTCGATCCTACTTTATCCTTCAATCCTTCTGGGTATTCAAAATTTCGACCTGATGCTTCTTTGAGGCGCTTTTCGCTGAAGAAAGTCATCATGCTGCTTTTGCCGTCGAGTTCTGAAGCTGCATCTACTACAAAAGTGCCATTTCTCACTATTTCTGTGCCTCTTTCTAGACCAGAGAGCACTTCTACTTTTCCTCGCTGTCTGCCACCTATTTCGATTTCCTTACGCTCATAAGAAAAGCCATTTTCTTCTCTATGTACCTCAAAGACCATACTGCGCTTGCCTGTCCATAAAACTGCTGAGCTTGGAATGAATAGTCTAGATTGCTCACCGACTTTTTTAGGACTCGCTGTCACGTACATACCTGGTCGCAATAGCATATTTGGATTGGCAATTTCTAGTCTTACAGGAATCACGCGTCTGTCATCGTTTATTCTTGGGGCGATATAACTCACTTTAGTCGTCACTTCCGAGCCATCAGGAAGCTTCACCTCAAAAGGCATCCCCATTTGGATTTGATCGATTTCTGATTCGTAAACGTCTAGCCAGACCCATATTTTACTCAACTCAGCTAACTGAAAGAAGGGGGCACCCTGCTCCACATAGTCGCCAGGGCGTAGCAAAACTTCAGATACATAGCCAGCTTGGTCAGCCTTAAGGGTAAACACTTCCCTCACCTTCCCCTCACGCTCAATTTCATCGAGTAAATCTTCTGAAATCTTACGCTGACGTAATTTGGATCGAATAGCACGGTACAACTGTGGCTCCTCCTCTTTAAAACGAGCTGCCTGCAATAACTCTTGTTGAGCATCAATGAGGTCGGGGGAATATAGGGTTGCTAAAGCCTGACCTTTCTTCACCATAGCGCCATCATAATCGATAAAAACTTCCTCTATCCTACCCGAGAAGTGTGCCGTTTGCCGCATGCGACTTCCCTCAGCTTCTGCAGCTCTACCTCTGAATGTACGTGCATTGTCGAGCTCAGTATCTTCTTCACCAACTAGGATTGTGCTGATATCAGAGAGCTTCACCATATTGGTCTGCAAAAAGAGCTGACTCGGATTGCTACCTCCACCTGATTTTTTAGGGGTAAGATCCATCGCACAGAGTGGACATTTACCTGGTCCATCTTCCTCTATTTGTGGGTGCATAGAGCAAGTGTAAATGGTAGCTTCCGAAGAGGATGCACTATGGTCATGGCCATGATCATGATCATCACCGCCGGATAACCAAAGGCCTAAGATGAAGGCCACTGGAATAGCTGCTAGGGTTAAATAAAATTTTCGTTGATTATTCATAATTTCATCAATTATATAATGTCTATTTTGATAGAGGCCATCGTTCCGTTAATTTGAGAAGGATGCCTAAGTTTTTTTTTAATAAATGATTAACTGCTTACTGCAAGCGAATAAGATTAATTACCGCTTTGACCCACCAATGCTCTCATGCGAATAATAGCCTGCTCTTCAGCAAGGTAAGCATCCAATAGCTTGTTTTCATATGCTATCCTCATGAGTACCAGATCGAGCATTTCCTTCAGTCCTGCCTTACCTGAGGTGAGTTGTCCTTCGGTGATTTCAGAGAGTCGTTCAATGCGATCTATCTGACGTTCGTAGAGAGATTTGTTGGCTTGAGCTACCTCTCTCGCACCCACCAATTGTATCCACTCGCTATCGAGCTCATTCATGATATCCTCCACTCTTGCTTGGCTTTGCATCTCCCCCATTCTTTCCTCTCTAATTTGGCTTCTAGTGCGCTTTCGGTAAATGGGTAAGCTCATCCCTACCATAGGCATCAACATATTGTTACCACTTAAGGATTCACCCATCACACGGTCATTGACAATCATGTAGGTTAGGCCAATCTCAAAATTGGGGTAGCGATCCTTTTCACGCAAAGTGGCTCGATCCTTCATCACTTGCACTTCCTGCAAGGCTTGATTTACGAGCGGTGAGTTCATTCTATCAGCCTCAATGAGCTCACCTAGTTGATCGGAAAGCTCTTCTTGAAAGTCAGGTTCGAATGTGTCCTCATCCCACGCTAAAAAGGTACCGAGACTTTCTTTGTCTCTCTGAAAGGTAGTTCTTTGATTTTTTAGCTGCTGCTCCAACTCTTCCTCCCGGATGCTTACCTCTAGCCAAGCGGTGGCGCTGAGCTTACCTTGTTCTACGTTTTGAAGGGTGAGTTCCTCAAGGCGTACTAATGTAGCAAGAGCACGCTCTGAGATAGCGATGCGCTTTTGTTGAATATATAGATCTAAATACCGGTACTGAAACTGCTCATGTAGCGACTCTCGAGTGAGATCCCTTTCTGAGTTGCGCAGGCCTATTTCGCTATCAGCGAGGCGCTTATTTTGCTTCAAACTTCCCCAAAAAGGGATAGGCTGCATAAGGCTGACATTACCTAGCTGAGTACCATTCATGGTGTGGATGCCACCACCTATGGTAGCAGAAAGCTTAGGGTCAGGAAGTACAGATGCACGATCTTTTACCGCCTCAGCACGATCTATGGCGCGATCGGACATGCGCAGCCGCGGATGAGCATCGAGGCTCTCCTGCATTTGAGAAAGGTTCTGCGCATGTAACTCGACACTCGACCAAAAGATCAAGAAAATGATTACTTTAACTTTCATGTGATAATATTTTTTGTTCTCTTGATTGATTATTGATCTGTCTTTACTTTCAGCTCGTGCTCTTTTTTCCAAGCATAAAGCACAGGGATTACAAACACCGTGACGATAGCCATGAGCATCCCCCCAAAGGCTGGAATAGCCATCGGAATCATGATATCTGCTCCTCGTCCTGCCGAACTGAGCACAGGTAATAGCGCTAATACGGTAGTGGCGGTGGTCATCATGCAAGGCCTAATGCGCTTTTTGCCGGCAGCAATTACCGCTTCTCTGATCTCAGACCTGCTTTCAGTAGACCGCTTGCGGAAAGACTGATCTAAATAAGTGGCCATGACCACACCATCATCAGTAGCGATACCAAACAGAGCAATGAAACCAACCCATACCGCGACACTTAAATTGATGTCATGTACTTGAAAGATGTCTGAAAGTGACCTCCCCAACAAACTGATATCTAGGAAATTGCCACTATTATACATACCAATTAAGAGGAACCCACCACTAAAGGCAGTAGCAATACCACTAAACACCATTAGCACGGTGCTCACTCTTCTAAACTGTAGGTAGAGGATCATAAAAATGGCCAGCAAACATAGCGGTATCACGATCATCAGCCTTTTTTCAGCTCGCTGTTGGTTTTCAAAGTTTCCTGCGAAGCGATAACTTACCCCTTCAGGCACCTTCAATTCACCCCTAGCAATGGCCTTATCTAGGAAGTCTCGAGCACGCTCTACCACAGCGATTTCTGACTGACCTTGCTCGCGATCGAAGAGAACATAGGCTACTTGAAAGCTATTTTCACTCTTTATAGACATAGGACCGGCGGTCAATTCAAGGTCTACAAGCATACCAAGGGGCACTTCTTTACCATCGGCTACTTTGATCGGTAGCTGTTTGAGCTCTTCGGGCTGATTACGAAAATCGCGTGCCAGCCTCACTCTAAGATCAAAGCGCTCCCTGCCTGCCACTGTCTGACCTACTACCATTCCCCCGACAGCTGCCTCTATATAATTATTCAATTGAGCAAGGCTTATACCATAGTCCTTTAGTACTTCTCTTTTGGGATGAAGCTCTAAGTAAGGCTTACCTACCACGCGATCGGCAAAAACAGCGGCAGGCTTGACTCCTGACACCTGCTTCAATTTACCCTCAAGAATAGAGGAAAATTCTTCTATGGTATATAAATCTGGTCCACTCACAATTACTCCCATCGGTGCTCGCATACCTGTCTGAAGCATAATAGATCGTGTTTCTATCGGCTGAAGCTTAGGCGAAACAGTGATTCCCGCTAAGGCGGTGACATCCGATATTTCATTCCAAATATCATCGGGACTGTTAATATGATCTCGCCACTGGCGGTATGGCTTGCCTCTAGGGTCAGGAATTAGTGTATCGTCTTCATCCCTTGCAAATTCACCTTCTTTGTCTACTTTGAATCTTAAGATTCTCCCACTTTCATCGGTGATGAATTCTGATTTATAAGTAACAACATTTTCAAACATAGAAAGCGGAGCGGGGTCTAGAGGGCTCTCTGCGCGACCAATTTTACCGACTACATCTTCAACTTCAGGAATAGCGGCAACTGCCATATCCATATTTCTCAACATAGCGTGCGACACCTCCACCCCTGCAGCGGGTGTATAAACTGGCATAAGCAAGAAAGAGCCTTCATCTAGCGCTGGCATAAACTCCTTGTTGAGTCCAGGAAAAGCTTCATTGAGGGAAGTCCAAAGGCTAGTTTCCCTTAAGTCAAGGGCTGCTTTATCACCCATTTTAGCGATAGGCTCTGCAAAAAACTTAAAGCCAAACCATACATTGCAAGCCAAAAAGATGGTTAGTATAGGTATCGACAAGAAAATAGCCTTATACCTAAGGCAAAGTCTTAAGATATTTTCATAAAAACGAATGATGAGAAAAAATGAAATCAGGAAAAATGCAGCCAATCCCGCGACAAAAGTCAAATTGGAAAAGATGGAAAATTGAACACCAAGAGGCATCCACTGTTCACTGAGCCAATAGAGCGCCAACATCCCAACTAAAACCACTTCTGCGAGGTAATGATTGTACTTAGCCGGAAGGATTTCGAAGACCAACAACAACTGATATACCGCATAGACGGCTACCAAGATGCCAGGGAATAAGCTCAATGGCAGGGTAGCGAGGTAAATACCAACTATCAGCAAGAGTGAGTTCCAAGTGAAAGCGACTTGCTTTCTCCTGAGGCTAAAATTGAGTAAGCTATGAAGGATAGTAGGTAAAAAAATGAAGGCAACGACTAAAGCTCCTATCAATGCGAATGTCTTGGTGTAAGCCAAGGGCGTGAAGAGCTTCCCTTCGGCGGCCTGTAAGGTAAATACCGGTATGAAACTGATAATGGTAGTACTCACAGCGGTAAAAATCGCACCGGCGACCTCCTTGACACCATCTAAAACGGCCTTCAATTTATTTTTCTGCTCCTCAAGCTGAATCAGAATATTTTCTGAAAGAATGATACCAATATCTACCATCGTCCCGATGGCAATGGCAATACCCGACAATGCTACGATATTTGCGTCTACACCTACATATTTCATGCAGATAAAACTAAATAGTACTGCCAAGGGTAGTAAAACAGAAATGGTAAGCGAGGCTTTCAGGTTGAAGACCAAAATAATAATTACCAAGGCAGCAATAAGCACTTGCTGAATAAGCGCATCTTCTAATGTACCTAAGGTTTCCTGAATGAGTACTGAACGATCGTAAAAAGGAATAACCTTGAGTTGGCTTTCAGTACCATCTGCGAGTGTTTTAGAAGGAAGACCTTTTTCCAAGTCTTTAATCTCCTTTTTTACGTTAGCTATGACTTGCATAGGATTTTCGCCGAAACGTGAAGTAACAACACCCCCCACAACCTCCGCTCCGCCTTTATCTAAAATACCTCTCCGCTCTTTAGGACCCCACTGTACCCAAGCGACATCCTTTACGCGTATGGCTACTTCATCTCGGTAATCGACCACAGCCTCCTCGATGTCCTCCAACTGCTTTACATACCCAAGACCCCGAATAAAGTATTCAGCCTTACTCAGCTCAAAAGTACCTGCTCCTACCTCACGATTGGCAGCTCCTACTGCGACGACCACATCATCGAAACTCAAGCCATAGTGTACCAAAGCATCAGGATTTACTTCTACCTGATACTCTTGCACCATACCTCCCACACTGGCGACCTCAGCTACGCCTGAAACGGCCGACAAACCATATTTCAAATAAAAATCTTGTATTCTTCGAAGCTCATGGATATCCCAACCTCCGGTAGGATTACCCTGCTTATCGCGACCTTCAATAGTATACCAAAAAACCTGCCCCACCGAGGTGGCATCAGGGCCTAAATTAGGCGAAACCCCATCAGGAAGTAGATTTGATGGCAAGGAATTCAGCTTTTCTAGAATCCGAGTTCTTGACCAATAATAGTCAACCCCATCTTCGAAGATGATGTTGATACTAGAGAAACCAAACATGCTATTGCTTCGTACTGAGCGCACGCCAGGCAAACCCATCAAATTGGTGGTAAGTGGATAGGTAATTTGATCCTCAACATCTTGTGGCGATCTACCCTGCCACTCAGTGAAGACAATTTGTTGGTTATCTCCTGTATCAGGAATGGCGTCTACCGGAACAGGGTTTTTATCATCAGGATTGAGGCCGAAGTCAAATGGTGCCACCCACACCCCCCACCCTAAGAGAATAACCAACAGAAAATAGGTGATGATTTTGTTTTTTAAGAAAAAACCAAAGAAACTGTCTTGCATACCCAAGTCGTTCAAATGATTAAAATATAGCTTTATCAATTCCTGCTAAAAGATATATCCGTTTCGAAATCTTGTAGCGGTTAAGGGTGAGTGCAAGCTTGATGTTCCAAGCTTTTTTAGCGTGGAATGAGGATAGCATTTAGCTTAAGCACCATGCATCTAAATGAATTTGCATGAATAAAAAACACGCAAAACGACGCCAGTGCAGCATAGTTATCCAACTTGCACTCCTGTTTGAGTGCGGCTGAATTAAATCAATAAAGATTGTATGGAAATATACCGATCAGTAGAAAAATGAATTTCGGGATATGGAATATCACGGTAGGAAATAGCACTTAAGCCTTCGGATAATAGATGATTTCTATCCTCGATTGGTAAAATGCTATAAAGAAGAATAAACTTGGCGCTAGGACTAGCCAAAAACTGAAGGTTTTTCTGTGTCTCTACGACCAAAGACTGAAAATCAACATCTTGAGTACAGCAATCCTCATTATCACAACATAAAGATGTCTTTGGCTTTACGTTAACTTCTACGAGCTCGTCCATGCAATAGTGCTTGGCGAGTGTAGAACCTACGCTTGAGCTAATAAGGAATATGGATAATATGATATTGAATATCTTCACAAAAAGAGATATCGAAAATTGCAGAAAAAAGTTCCAATATTTTGAAAATAAAAGGCAAAAAAAAAGCTCTCATAAATCTGAGAGCATTATGCGGTCCGGACGGGACTCGAACCCGCGACCTCCTGCGTGACAGGCAGGCATTCTAACCAACTGAACTACCGGACCAAGATATTAAAGGTGTATATATGAAATAAAACAGCGGTCCGGACGGGACTCGAACCCGCGACCTCCTGCGTGACAGGCAGGCATTCTAACCAACTGAACTACCGGACCATTTTATTTCAAATGCTTAAGTCATTTCCCTTAAGACGATGCAAAGGTAAACCGCTTTTTTTAATTTTCAACACTTCAGATAAAAATTATTTATCAAATAAAGCTATTTAATTCATTCTCAGCGGATTTATTTTTTTAACTGCTCAACAGCCTGAAGAAAAACACATCCTTCTTTTATCACCAAATCTACTATGAATTACCGAAATCTAAAAGTGAATAGATGATTACTGATTGATCAGTCTAAGTATTATGCAGCCTAACATTGCATGGGTGAATGCATGTACATAGTGGATGAAAGAATAACTTACTTCAGTAATTCTTTCTAAACAAAAAGAAGGAATGATGGCACATCATCAACCTTGATCTAATGATATCCTTTTATCAATAAACCTATCGAAAGATCATGATTGAGTAGAAGTAATCAATTTTATAAAAAATCGAAATGAATTGATCGCATAAAAATAAATCACGTATTATATTAGGAAGCATTTTTATTTGGTAACAAAATCTGTAAATTAGTGGTTATCAAATACGTAAATAAAGAGTGGTGTTTATTAAATAAACCAAAAAATTCATTCAAATTGGTAGTAATAGGAATAATTTCGGCGACAGTTATAGCTTACGTATTGTTGAAAATATACAATAGTAAGTCTTCAGACGACTCAGATGATGATGGTGGCATCTTCATAGGTAACTCACCTGATTTGGATCTACCTCCAGGTATCATCCCTCCCCAACCTGACACTCCTGACGAACGTGATCGAGTAAAAGAAAAATTAAAGTAATACATCCTTTAAAAGGAATTAGCGCAGAAAATTTCCATTATGTTCATCTCATTTTTCCTTAGTCTCAGACAAGTCGGTTTATCGGTTGGCATCAAAGAATTTTTAACTTTTTTATCTGCTTTGAAGCAACGCGTCATTGATTATGATGTTGAAGAATTTTATTTCTTAGCTCAAAGTGTATTTGTAAAAAGAGAGGAAGATTTAGATACTTTCGATAAAATTTTTTCAGCTTATTTTTCAGGGATGGAACAAATTCCTGATGATCTATTTCAAGAATTACCAGAAGAATGGCTCAAAAAGGAATTTGAAAATTTGCTTAGCCCTGAGCAAATGGAGAAAATCAAATCATATGGCGATCTTGATGAGTTGATGAAACGGCTGAAAGATCTTCTCGATGAGCAAAAGGAAAGACATGCTGGTGGAAATAAATGGATTGGTACAGGTGGTACATCACCTTTTGGTGCTTATGGTTACAATCCTAATGGTATAAGAATAGGTCAGGATGAAAGTCGGCATCGTAAAGCGGCCAAAGTTTGGGACAAAAGGCAGTTTGCGGATTTACGCTCCGATGTTGAACTGAATACGAGAAATTTAAAGATGTCACTAAGGTATCTTAGGGATTTCACAAGAGAAGGCCGTAAAACAGAGTTTGACCTACCTACAACCATATCAAAAACAAGCAAAAATGCTGGCATCCTTGATGTACAGATGCGTGCGCCCGAAAAAAACAATGTTAAAGTTTTGCTACTCTTCGACATAGGTGGATCAATGGATGATTTCATTCATACTTGTGAGCAATTTTTCTCCGCTGCAAAATATGAATTCAAGCATCTTGAGTTTTTTTATTTTCACAATTGCCCTTATGATTTTTTATGGAAGGAAAATGTGAGAAGATGGAATGATCGAGTACCTACCTACGAAGTTTTTAACACCTTCAATTCTGACTATCACTTAATCATAGTAGGAGATGCGAGCATGAGTCCTTATGAAATACTGTATAAAGGGGGTGCCAATGAGTACATGAATGCTGAGACAGGCGCTACTTGGATTAAAAGAATAACCGAACGCTTTCCCAAATCAGTTTGGCTGAACCCTGTACCTGAAAATGAGTGGCAATACACGGAAAGTATTGGGATCATTCAGCAACTGATGTATGATAAGATGTTTCACTTGAGTCCTGGGGGTATAAAAGATGCCATTCAAAGCTTACATAAGAAAGGTAAGGCGTCTGCGCCAAGCATATAATTCAGCTAATCACCTGATTGACATGCAATTTTGAAGTATTTTTTCACTGGCTATTTGATTCCAATATCCTTCTCTATATAACGTTAAAATCTTAGGAATATCCTTTATAAGTACTTCAATAAGCACTGTTGCAACCAAAGAGTTTAAAAATATTCTTTGGCAAAATCAAAAAAGAGAACTACAAAATAAAACACTTCTTTCACTTCCATCGTTACAACGACATGGATATGAAAAAACCCGCCATTAATATTCTAAATGCTGAAATGAAAATACTAAGCATAGGAGATCTACATGGTAAAACTCTTTGGCAATCATTCGTTGATATAAAGGAGTTTGATCATATCATTTTTATGGGTGATTATGTTGATGACGAACGCATCCCTGATATTCAAATAATAGAGAACCTACGAGAGATCATAGCTTTCAAATGTGCTCATCCCGAAAAAGTTAGTTTATTGCTTGGTAATCATGATATGCAATATTTAGATTATCCGAATCACCGATGCAGCAAGTTCAATCACCGTATTTATGAAAGCTTAGTAGAGATTTATAATCAGAATAGATCTTTGTTTGATTTTAGCTTTGGTGTACATCCCTTTCTTTGGACGCATGCAGGTATTTCAATTGCTTGGTGGGATCTGATCAAGAAGAACATAGTTGGGCAGTACGTTCCCCAAGATACAAATGACTTCAATGATTTTTTTAATATCCTTTATAAAAATCCGCATCTAAAAAAATACTTGTTTTCAGTTGGTGAAAAACGAGGCGGTAATCAAGCTGGCGGAATATTATGGGCAGATATCGCAGAAACATCTACTAACTACTTAGAGGGGATTCATCAGATATGTGGACATAATCAAGTGCCAGAAATTATTAGCGTAGGCGATGACTCATCAGGTATTACCTACATCGACTGTTTGAATTCAAGCTGTGACTTTTTTGAACTTCAAATCGATGATGTATAATTCAACTGCACTTCTTATCGATTAATAGTCGTATTCCTTGTCTTTAATGCTTATTTTTGCAGTTATTAATGAGATAATCAATCTATATACAATAAACACAACAAACAAGATATGAAAAATGTAGCTGTGATCGGATCAGGCACAATGGGTAATGGTATAGCACATGTTTTTGCACAGCATGATCACTCAGTAATGCTAGTAGATTTGAACAAAGAAGCTTTAGATAAAGCTCTGGCAACCATAGAAAAAAATCTTGATCGCCAAGTAAAAAAAGAACTCATAAGCGAGGAAAAAAAATCCGCTACTTTAAAAAACATCCAAATATCACAGGATCTCAAAAGCGCTGTTTCTGACGTTGATTTAGTAGTAGAAGCGGCTAGTGAAAATGTAGATATAAAGTTACAAATCTTCAAAGATTTGGATCAATATGCACCGAAAGATGCTATTTTAGCAAGCAATACTTCTTCAATTTCTATCACTAAAATTGCTTCTGTTACAAATCGCCCTGAGCAGGTTATCGGCATGCACTTCATGAACCCAGTACCGGTAATGAAACTTATAGAAGTGATAAGAGGCTACTCAACTTCTGATCAGGTTTGTGATGAGATCATGAAACTCTCTGAAGGCTTAAGTAAAATACCCGTTGAGGTCAACGATTACCCCGGCTTTGTAGCCAACCGCATCTTAATGCCCATGATCAACGAGGCGATCATCACCCTTTTTGAAGGTGTAGCGGGTGTAGAAGAAATTGACACCGTGATGAAGTTAGGAATGGCACACCCAATGGGACCATTACAACTTGCTGACTTTATTGGTCTCGATGTATGTCTATCAATCTTAAATGTGCTGCATGACGGATTGGGTAATCCTAAATATGCACCATGTCCATTGCTCGTCAATATGGTACAAGCTGGCTATAAAGGCGCCAAGACAGGCGTAGGGTTCTATGATTATCGTGAGAATCCAAAAGCTCCTACTGTAGCAAGGCAATTCTCGAAATAAATATACCCAATCAATAATTAAAAAAGTGCCTTCTTTTAGTGAGTTGGCACTTTTTTTATGCACTTAAAATGACACCTTCAAATTAGTACCTTAGCATCTAATCCAATAAAATATTTGATTTATTTCGGTAATATTTTTGAATGTGTAGCATACTAACAGAAAAAAATAGAATCATGAATAGAAAATCACAACATTTCTTACAAGCAATTATCTTCTGCTTTATTGTCTTTCTTTCTACTGTCGGGATAGGTGCCAATCAGCCAGAGAAGGCATTGCTTTGGAAAATTACTGGAAATGAACTAGAGCAACCCTCTTACCTATTTGGCACCATTCACTTAATTTGTCCTGATGATTTTTTTATAGAGGATAGTTATCTCGAAGCATTTAAAAAGAGTCGAACTTTGGTTTTAGAGCTGGACCCTATGGACCCTGAAGTAGTTACAGCGATTCAACTGAAGATGATGAATGAAGGGATGGCTAATATTAAACAATACATTTCAGAGGAAAATTTAGAGGCTGTAGATAGCTACCTAAAAACAAACTTTATGGCAGGGATCGATCAGCTGGGTATTATCAAGCCATTTTTTCTTTCAACAATGATTATGAGCACCATGTTGGATTGTGAACAACCTGATTCCTATGAGCTTTATTTTCGATCAATGGCTATGGAAAAAGAGATTCCTATTAAGAGTTTAGAAACCGTTTCAGATCAGTTGAGCATTTTCGAAAATATTCCGATACAGGATCAGGTTAAAGATCTGGAAAAAACCATCCTTGATATTGAAAACTCTCAACTGGAATTTCATCATCTGGTCAATGCATATAAGGCTAAAGATCTTAGCGCTCTTTATGACCTAATCCAAAATAACGAAATGATGAATACAGCAAATGATGATATTTTAGTAAAAAGAAATAAAGCTTGGATACCTCAAATTGAGGAAATAATTAGACAGGGTACTGCATTTATTGCGGTAGGTGCTGGCCACTTGCCAGCGGCAGATGGTGTAATAGAGCTTTTGCGCGAACAAGGCTTTACCGTAGAGGCGGTAGAATAACTGATTAAAAGGGAAGCTAATTGATTTAACTTCCCTTTATAAAGCCCTTATACTCGCCTTGATTGAAGTCGAAAAAGAAACAAGATGAAACTAGTTGTGGGTAGCTATGATTCTCATTTTTTCTAATAAAAAGCTGTAGTGTACCTTTTTAAGGCTTGACATAAACCTTACCGTCCTTCATCACAAAGATGGCCTTCGCCATAGTAGAAATGTTTTCTGTTGGATCACCTTCAACTGCGATGATATCGGCAACAAAATTAATTTCTATTTTCCCCAATCTATCTTGTTCACCGAGTACTTCGGCAGCGATAGAGGTTGCTGCAATCAGTGCCTCTTTTTCAGGCATCCCTGCCTCTACCATTAGCTCAAACTCACGGTAATTTTTCCCATGTGCGAATACTCCTGCATCGGTGCCGAATGCAATTTTCACCCCAGCTTTGTACGCCTTGCTAAAGGTAGTCTGAAGCTTGGGGCCAATTTCTAGTGCCTTAGGAGTTACAAGGGGCGAATAGAAACCTCTAATCTTAGCGGAATCAGCAACCGATCGGCCAGCGGTAATGGTAGGTACGTAGTATACCCCGTACTCTTTCATCATCTTCATGGTTTCATCGTCCATCAGAGTACCATGCTCAATTGTAGTAACTCCTGCTCTTATAGCCCGCTTCATTCCTTCAGCACCGTGAGCATGTGCTGCTACATGAATTCCCATATCGGTGGCCACCCCAATTAAAGCATCGAGTTCTTCTTGGGTAAATTGTGGCGACGAGCCATCACGGGCCACACTCAATACTCCTCCCGTGGCTGTAATTTTAATTACATCAGCACCTAACTTAATCTGCTCCCTGACTCCAGCCATTGCTTCAGCAGGACCATTCACTACCCCCATTTGTACGCCAGGCATACCCATCAGGTCTTTTCGATAGCTATTAGTAGGATCGGCATGACCACCGGTACTAGCAAGAGACTTCCCGGCAGAATATATTCTAGGGCCTGTCACCAAACCTTGGTTGATGGCATTACGAAGTGCTGTATTTACTCCACTACCACCAAGATCTCTCACTGAGGTAAATCCACTATTGAGCGTAGTCATGCCATTGTGATAAGCACGAAAGGCAATATCCTCAGGATTGAGAGTGAATCGATCTAAATAGGTATTGCGGTTGTACTCTGTTTCTAGATGAACGTGGAGATCAATCAAACCAGGAAGTACTGTTTGGTTTTTTAAATCTATGACTTCGAACCCCTCATCGGTTTTATAACCATCCATTACTCCAATAATTCCCCCATTTTTTACCTTTATGCTCATCTCGTCTTTTATGGGGCGGTCATCACCAAAAAAGACTTTACCGGCATGTATGATATAATTTTGGGCTAAGGATGGATTGCTAACACAACAAAATAAAACTAGACACAAGCCTAGACTAAAGTAAAACTTTTGATTCATAGGTTTTTGGTTTAAGGTATTTTTGAAATATAAGCATTTTTGACCACTTCAAAGAGAAAATAATGGAAAAGTAATAAGCTCGAAATTGATTGAAAAGAAAGATGAATCCTTAAGATCAAACTGTAAGCTTTATTAAAGTTAGCCGTTAATGCTATTGTGTAAAAATAATCTAAATGGTATTCTGACAAGAAACTAAAACAGATTATATTTTTAAAAATCGAGTTAAAAAAAAGACCAAGTCACTACCTCATCCCACAATAGAAATTGTATAGATATTCATTATTCTAAAGACCTTAGGTAAAGGCAATACTTAAAAGTATGTGATTCTTTTGGAGAACATCATAAGTAGAAAAACTCGTAATGATTTAGTGTGCTATTATTTTAGATCGCTTAAGTTAAATTACTT
>JAFIEW010000088.1 GCA_020832375.1 Cyclobacteriaceae bacterium | reverse complement strand
ATATGCATATCCGCTTGTTTGCATCTTAAATTTCAAAGGGAGTACTAAGTTTTAAAAGCGCTGAAGGCGCTATATATCAAAGCACAGGGCGAAGCCCTGTGAGAAATAGACAGCATGACTTAGCCCTGAAAGGGCGGAACAAAGTAACTAGCTGTTTCTTTTCAATGCGTATATCTATTGATGTAGTTATGCGGATAATCATATCATTTTATTATAAAAGGTCATCTACCCAAATAAATCGACCTTTACATCTTTCTATGCTCTTTTGAAGTAGTATAAAGTTGTTAGGTTCGGGGTTGATGCAAGTTCTAAGCTGAGTGTGCATTGAAATGACTACCTTTAATGCGGCATTTTAACATCATTTTGAATGAGATAAAAATTGCTGTTAGCACTAGATGAATCAAATACAGCGTCATACGAAATGACTTAATCAAAAAAGCGTGATTGCTCGTATGCTAAACAGTGAAAAAGTTTTGTTAACCATCCCTATTTTTAAATTTTTATGAGCGAATCTAAAATCGACAGCCGCGCGACCTTAGAACAAGAACTAGCAAACAGCTTAACTCATGGTGTAGGAATTTTATTTGGTGTCGTAGCCATTTCCCTGATGGTGACTTTTGCCGTCTTATACGGTGGAGCGATAGAAATCTTTGCCGTTAGCTTGTTTGGTGGAGCGGTCTTACTGCTTTACACTTTCTCTACTTTGTATCATGCCATTCAACACCCATCCACCAAGAAGATACTGAGGATTTTTGATCACATCAGCATTTACTTTCTAATTGCAGGCACCTATACACCTTTTTTGCTCATAGGTCTAAAAGGCACCTTAGGCTGGGTGATGTTCGGATTGGTTTGGACAATCGCCCATGCAGGCATGTTTTTCAAAGTTTTTTATACGGCTCGCTTTCCGCGCCTATCATTGATTCTCTACCTAGGCATGGGTTGGATTGCCGTATTTATGGTCAAACCACTCTATGAAACGCTGGACCCTGCCATATTAGGATTGATCTTGGGTGGCGGTGCCTTTTATACCCTTGGCACGATCTTTTTTGTGAATAAAAAGCTTAAATATGCCCATGCCATATGGCATTTATTTGTACTGGCTGGCACGATCACCCATTTCATTGGTGTGATGCTGCTGGTGCAGAATAGCTAATCATTTCATTAATCATAGCCTCTTGAGCCTGCCAGTCCGTTTTACTAGAAATGAATTTAAGGGTATTTCATGATCTGCATAAACAGGAAGCCGTACCGCTTGTTGTATAAGAAAATATTGACTTTATGAGCTTTCTAACAGCCGAATGGCGAAAATTGGCTTTTGCCAACTATATCATTGATCCCAAAGTTTTAAATCCCTATCTCCCCTATGGTACAGCGCTAGATCTTTATGAAGGCAAGTGCTTTATCAGCTTGGTAGGTTTATTATTTGAAGAAACACGGCTTTTAGGATTTAAAATCCCTTTTCATGTCAATTTCGAAGAACTCAATCTACGATTTTATGTAAAACGCTATGAGGATAATCAATGGAAGAAAGGGGTTGTTTTCATAAAAGAAATCGTACCTAAGGCGGCGATAACTTTTGTTGCCAATACCCTATACAATGAGAAGTATGAAACGCTTCCCATGCAGTATCTAGAAGAGCAAAAAGAAAACAGCAAAGTCATTACTTACAAATGGTTCAAATCAGGCATAGAAAATAGCCTAAGCCTCACATCCCAAGAAAAATCAGAGGCCATTATTTCTGGCTCGGAAAATGAGTTTATTGCGGAACGTTATTGGGGATATGCCAATAAAGGTGAAACCAGCACCACAGAGTATGAAGTAAAACATGATCCATGGAAGATATATCCAGTATCGGAAGTAGCGGTTAAAAATGACTTTGCATTGGTCTATGGTCGTGATTTTGCTTTTATGAACGAGCTCAAACCCCACTCCGCTTTATTGGCGGAAGGATCTGCGATCAGCATAGAAAACAAACGCTTCATAAAGAAAGAGAAAAATTAAAATAGTCAATTTCTCTACCGTCCAGCAAGTCAAAAAACACATATTTAATGAGGATAAGATCTTATATTTCACATTATCAACATCCTTATTTTGTACGATCAAACGAACTCTTTTTATAAAATTCCCTCAGTATCATTTACCTAATTAATTGCTGATCTATCAATAGCCGAATAAGCAATATGGTCAGCCTAAATTTATTTTAGAAGATCCATATTGAATACCCATTTATTTTTTTTAGTTCCTAAACTTTAAATCTATGAAAAGAGATTCATTACTTATTTTTGGCCTAGTTACGTTGGCAGAAATCATCGTGCTTGTACTTTTTCTTACTGGTATAATAGCGTTTATACCGTTTTTAATTTTGATCGTTGTTTTTTTTATTTTGGGTGGCTCGATCATTTTAAAGAATGTGTTGAATAAAAAAGAGGACTAAGAAAAGTCTAGGTACTATCTAAAATTAGTATCCTAGTAATGCTGAAGGCATACCTAGGATTAGACAATTGATTTTACGATAGCATCAAATGTTTGTGGATTATAAATAAGTGAGCCTATTTCATCGTTTGCTGTTGCCAATATTTTCGATTATTAACTCATTACTCGTAAAATACACTAGCTATATTTTGAAATCAGAAAGAAGCTGCTATTTTTAAGGAATAATTTTTCAGTCACTTATTATATTTTCTTCCTAAAAGTCCTAGAATAATGATCAGACGATTGAGTTATGCATTTTTGACTTTCATTTATTTCTTTCTGATACACGCTACACCGCTATCAGAAGCCTGCACACGAGTAGTTTACAAAGGCCCCAATGGCACCATCATGACGGGTAGGTCAATGGATTTTTCAATGGAAATACCAGCTAATCAATGGATTTTTCCTCGTGGAATGGAGCGTAATGGCGAGGTAGGTCCCAATTCCATTAGCTGGAAGTCAAAGTATGGTAGTCTGATTGTGAGTTCATGGGATATTTCTACTACTGATGGCATGAACGAAAAAGGACTTGTAGCCAATCTACTTTGGTTGGTAGAATCGGAATATCCCAGATTCGAGAAAGATGGCGATCAAAAAGGGCTTGCGATATCACTATGGGCACAATATATTTTGGATAATTTCGCTACCGTGACCGAGGCAGTGGATGAACTTTCCAAAGAATCTTTTGCTATTGTTAGTGACTTCATTCCTGGCACAGACAAGTTTACCACGGTTCACTTATCTGTTTCTGATGCTACTGGCGATAATGCAATATTCGAATATATAGGGGGTAAGTTAGTGATTCATCATGATCCCAGCTACCGAGTAATGACCAACGACCCTCCTTACCTTGATCAGCTTGCGATAGCCAACTATTGGAAAAACATACCCGGGAAGGCCTTTTTACCCGGCTCGGTCACAGCACCTGACCGTTTTGTGCGCGCCTCTTTTTATATTGATGCTATTCCTCAAACAGATAACCCACAAGTAGCCGTAGCAGGGGTAATGTCTGTTGTTCGTAACGTATCAGTGCCTTATGGTTTTGAAATAGAAGGTTTTCCCAATCTTTCTACCACCCGCTGGCGGGTTGTAGCAGATCAGAAAAACTTGGTTTACTACTTTGAAACAGCACTTACGCCTAATACCTTTTGGGTTGACCTCAAAAAAATTGACTTCAGTGAATCCGCAAAAGTAAGGAAGCTAAGTATCAACAACCAAAGTCTATATGCTGGTGAGTCATCGGCTAAATTTGAAATAGCACAAGCTTTTAAATTCATAGGTTTATGAGTCGGCATGGGATGAGTGAAAAGCTTGAGCATGCAGTTTATTACGTGCTTTCGGCGGTGCTTGTGCTTTATATCGCTGTAGAAATCATTGAATTGATTTATCAATTTGGCAAAGCACTCATTGCTACCAATGAAAATTCTCAGCGACTGCTCATCACTAAGGAACAGACCGCCTTGGTTCTACCAGTCTTCTTTAATATATTGATCGCTATTGAACTGAAAGAAACCTTGAGTAACTATATCAAAGAACAAAAAATTAAAGTACAAAGCATCTTACTCATCGGACTCATGGCGATGGGCCGTAAACTCCTTGTATTGGATATAGGGCATGCAGATGGACTGAGTAACATTGGGTTTGCAGCAATTATTTTAGCGTTGTCACTTGGATATTACTTGGTGAAAAAGATAGATTGACGTAAAAAATATCAGATATTACTTTAATGTAAAAAAATATTGAAGATATAACTTGCAACATTTTCAATTGAATTTTACTATATTAGAATCTTAACTATCAATATAAACAATGTAAAAAAATAGGATCCCATTTACCTTCAATCCTAAAAAGACATTAATTAAAAAATTCTCAATAGCAAAGAAAACTGAAAACCTCGCAGCTTTCTTAATTAATCTATATTGGCTAAGAGGTGAAGCCAACTAATTTAACAATCTGTTACTTATGAAAAACATTCGACAAATTACGTTTGCAATGGTCTACCTAGTCTTAGGTGCTGTGGTATTGAGTTCTTGTAGTAAGCCTCAATATTATTCTTTCCACAATGATTCTAAAACTTATGGCAGCGAAAAAGCTGAGACAGTGGTAGAATTAGAAACTGCTGAAGTACTAGAGGTAGAAACAGAAGATGCGCTAGTTAGTAATGACGCAAAGGTTGTGATCAGTGCAGAATCATCAGCTATCATTGAAAAGGAGATGGCTAATATTGCCGCTCAAGCTGAAAACAAAGGACTTAGGTCAAAAGCTTCTCAATTGAAATCTGCTAACAAGATCAAAAAAGAAGTAAAGGCTGTAGCAAAAGAGCTTAAAAAGCAAGGTGTTACCGACTTTTCTAATCTTGAAGATCATATTGAGATGGAAGACAAATCTAATGCAGGTAGCAATCAATTAGTTGCATTGCTTCTGGCTATTTTTTTAGGTGGTCTTGGTATCCATAGATTTTACTTAGGATACATCGGAATTGGAATTGTTCAATTGCTATTAGCGTTATTAGGCTTCTTAATCGTGCCATTGATCGTTTTATTCATCTGGGTATTGATTGATATCATTCGTATAGCAACTGGGGCTCTCGGACCTAAGAACGGCGAGTATACCGATACCTTATAATAATCAGCCGACATTTAGATGTATAAAAACCTGCTTAAATTATAAGCAGGTTTTTTAATGTCGCCTGATCTACTGATAGTCTTAAACTCAGCCTCATTCTATAATGCTGATCTAGATACCCTTATTTTCGTTTGATGATCCCTGATAGGTGTTAAGGATCACTAACACACTTACACATAATCATTGAAATCAAAAAAGTCTAAGCCAATGCGTGATGTGATTTAGATAAATAATTGAAGAAAGTAGCAAAATAGGTTATCCTCATAAACAACACTTTTTAAAATATACAAGCAATTCTTTTGAGTTAAACACAAAGTATCTACTAATGGATAATCCTATGCCGTATTAACTACTCATACTTATATTTAAACTTCTCATAAAGTCTTTTCTGCTTATCGACTAGGTTGACTTCTCTCCCATCGATAAAGGCACGTTCAATTTTGCTTGTTCGCATATCAAGGACATCACCCGCGCTAATAATAAAGGTAGCAGATTTATCTTCCTCCAAGCTTCCATACTGATTGCTAATCCCTAACATTTCTGCAGGCCAAAGAGTAATCATCTTCAGAGCATCGGCTTGATTCATGCCATAGGCCACCGCATGACCAGCCAAGAAAGGTAAATTTCTAGAACTACGGTTCCCCTCATAAGAAACGCTCACCCTAATTCCTGCGTCTGCCAATAAAGCAGGCTGCTTAAAGGGCAGGTCGTAATCATCTTCGGGGCGATTGGGCAAGCGATGCAATTCTGAAAGGATCACTCCTACACCTGCCTTTTTGATTTCTTCAATGACCATCCAAGCTTCGTCAGCTCCTACCAATACCACCTCAATCTGATCATATTTTGATGCAAAATCCAATGCATCTCTTATTTCTTTGCCATAATTAGCATGGATAAAAAGCTTTTTATCTCCTTTAAGCACCGCTTGCATAGCACTCATTTTCTGATTGTTTCCGCTCAACTTACGGTCATAAGCCTGAGCTTCGGCAAAGAAATCATTGATTTTTTTGACATCGTCCTCATAACTCTCTTCCTTTTTCGTAGGTCCCGGTTCTGCCCACCATCCCGTATTTCGAAATAGCTTAGGCCAATGCAAGTGAATACCCACATCTTCTTTCACCAAGGCATCTTCATAGTTCCAGCCATCCAGATGCATCACCGAAGAGCTACCTGATATGATTCCTCCTTCAGGCATGGGCTGCGTCAGTAAAATACCATTACTTCGCGTCACCGGGATAATTTCTGAGTCGGTATTGAAGGCGATGGCTGAGCGCACATGCGGATTGAAATCTCCCACCTCGCGATAATCCAAAGTCGCTCTTACCGCATCAATCTCGGACAATCCCATGCGGGAAGCAGGTAAAATAAGTCCGGGATACACATGCATTCCTTCAGCTGCTATTATTTCATATCCGGTCAAATCCATGCGGATATTGGTAGCATCTTCTACCATTTCAATTTTGCCGTCTTTGAACAACAAAACACCATTATTGATCACCCTACCGGTAGCGGTATGAATCGTTGCATTCATCACAGCTGTAGGACCGGCCATTTCCTTTGCCGGCGCAGGGTTTTGTGCGTGTAAAGCCGTCAATGTACTCATAAAGAGTACTAAAACCGCTATATATAGATTTGTCTTCATTGCTAAATTTTATATTTGGTCCATGGTAAATATTGAGCTTAAACCAATCACTAAGCCTAATAATGGCTAAAATTGCTGTAGTAAGCCCCTAGAATCCATGTAAATTATTTATCTGTTATGCTTACTACCCGAGACCCATTGCTAGGACTCGTATCCAAGTAAGCGTTGACTAATGGTCGTGAAGATGATCGTGCATGTGAACCATCTCCAAGCCTCCTCTATCTGAACAGTGCCAGATCTTCTGCTCTTTCTTTTTCCCTTTTTGGGTGGGCTTACCTTTCATTTTTTCTTTCAGCATCATTTCTGTCAGTCGGATGCGTTCCTGCTTGATTTTTTCTCGCAGCTTTGCATCCTCCTCCTTACTGAAATAAATTTTTCCTTCTATCATGGTGTAATCAGGTGATGCATAAACAGATAATGGGTTCTCATTCCACAAGACCAAATCAGCCTCTTTCCCCACCTTAATGCTACCCATACGGTCATCTAATTTTAGCAATTTAGCCGCATTGAGCGTTACCATTTTCCATGCTTCCTCCTCAGGCATTTCGGTATACTTGATTGACTTGGCAGCTTCTTGATTGAGTCGACGCCCCATTTCGGCATCGTCGGAGTTGATAGCTACTGTCACGCCTTGCGACGCCATCAAGCCCGCATTATAAGGAATGGCCTCTTGAACTTCCATCTTATACACCCACCAGTCTGAGAAGGTAGAACCACCAGCTCCATGCGATGCCATCTTATCGGCCAGCTTATACCCTTCCAAAATATGGGTGAAGGTATTGACTGTGAAGCCCATACTATCCGCTACTTGCATGAGCATATTGATTTCGCTTTGCACATAAGAATGGCAAGAAATAAACCGCTCATTATTTAAAATCTCCACCAAAGCCTCCAGTCGAAGGTCTCTTCGGGGTGCTTGAGCCGTTGCGCGCTGCTTAGCGGATAAGGATTGGTATTTTTTCCACTCTGCTTCGTACTCCTTTGCCCGCATAAATCCATCGTAGAAGATCTGCTCTACCCCCATTCGGGTTTGTGGAAAACGAGTCGTATTGGACTCACCCCAATTACTTTGCTTCACATTTTCCCCCAAGGCAAATTTGATGAATTTGGGTGCGTTGGGGATGAGCATTTCTGAAGCTGGCGATCCATACTTCAACTTGATAAGCGCCGATCGACCGCCTACAGAATTGGCAGAACCATGTAACAACTGAGCGGCAGTAACACCACCTGCCAACTGCCGGTAAATATTCACATCATCAGGGTTGACCACATCTTCTATGGTCACCTCAGAAGTGAGGGAGCTTGCACTTTCATTGACTCCCCTACTGATCGCGATATGCGAATGCTCGTCGATGATACCTGTGGTCAAGTGCTTATTCTTGCCGTCAATCGTGCGGTCAGCGGTAGCATTCAAATCCTTACCAATTTGAGCGATCTTACCGCCTCGGACAAGAACATCCGTCGCTTGGAGAATCCCCGCTTCCTCATTGGTCCATACGGTAGCATTTTTAATCAAAATCGTCTCCGCTTTTGGCCTTTCCGCCTTACCATAAGCCATGAAAGGATGCCAGATTTCGCCTAGCTTATCGTTTTTGTCTTCTTCATCTTCAGTTTCTTTTTCTTGGGATGAGGACTCAGCCTGATCTCCTGTCTCCAATCGAGCTGCAGTGATTTGAATACGACCCCCACTCTGAAGATCTTCAATGCTTAATTCGTAGTTACGATCCGCATTGAGCCTGCCTTGCATGCGATAAGTCTTCTCATCTTTTTTGAAGCTGTAGCTGATATGCCCTAAGGCCGTTATTTCACCTTTACCTTTCCATTGGGTAGAATCTGAGCCTTGTAAGCTGACGTTAAACTTCTTGTCCTTCCGACTTACCTTCAGCTTAAAAGTATCCTCATCCCACGCTCCCTCATAGCTACCGACCGCAGCCAACTGCGCCATGGGAACGAAAGAATGAATATTACCGCGATTGATATTGCTTACGATCAAGGCATCGTCCTCTTCAAGTAAATCACCTGTGCTGATGAGTAGATTGGCAAAAGCACCTTTTTTAATGCTGCCCAATTCTGTGCTCATCCCAAGCCAATCTGCCGGTCGGGATGTTAAGGCACGCAATGCCTCTTCTTTGCTCAAGCCGGCAGCGACTGTTTCTCGCAATGCCTCAAGAAAGCTTTTTCCTTTGGGAAGCCCCTTCGCTGTAAAAGTAAAAGAAAGTCCGTTTTCGGAAAGTAATCGTGCATTATGGGGTGCATATTCCCAATGCTTCATGTCTTCAATGCTGACAACGAGCGCGTCATCAGGATCTTCCACATCGTAAGCTTTGGGGTAATTGAGCGGCAAAATGAGGCGTGCATTCACCTTCTTGAGCTCCTCGATCTGTTGATATTCCTTACCGGAAGCGGTCAAAATAAAATCATAACCAAACTCTCTACCTAGCTTTGCAGCACGCAGCACGGTTAATTTGTCATCGGCATGAAATACTTTGGGTAGTTTTGCCTGCCTGTTGAGTGCATCAAGGCCGAAGTCAACGTATTCGGATTGTCCAGCATACCAAGCGGCATCATATAGCGACTGCCTCAGAAGCGCCATACTTCCCATGAGCGAGCTTGGATAAGTCATGGTGCTGCTGCCCTTGAGGAAAGAGTAGGCTGCAAATCCATCTGGCTTGAGCAAAGAACGTGATGGATTCTCCTCGCCAATGAGTACTACCGAGCCGAATCCTCTTGCAATACCGTCGGAAGAATGCGTCAAGACCGCTCCGAAGCCATTTTCCAAATATTTTTTCGCAGAATCCTGCTGATGCTCAAAAGTCTCTTTACTAGAAAACTCTGCCTTGATAGCGGCATTGCGATAAGCGGCTCTGCCATCGGGGTTTTCGTAAACAGGCCCTCGTGAACGCACACTCTTGCTAGCGCTTATTCCATAATGAGAAAACAAGTCGATAAAGGAAGGATAAACCGTAAAACCCTCCAGATCATAAACAACTGCCTTTTCCGGAATTTTAAGATCTGCACCTACTTCCAAAATTTTACCATCACGATAGATGATGCTGCCCTTTTCAAGATGCTGTGTGGCTGATAGTATGATTTTTGCGTTTTTCAACACAAAAGTTGTATTTCGCTGATCATGAACCCCATTTTCGGGGAAGAAATTTTGAGCACCTAAAGAGGTGGTCAAAACGGATAGCAAAATAATACCGAGTAATTTTTTTAACATGCTTTAAGATTAATTTGAATTGAAACTCAAGATACACTTTTCTATCTAATGAAAGAAAAAGACCTCTCAGGAAAGCTAAAATATGTTTCTTCCTCCTTGGGATGAGGGATCAACGAAAGGACATTCAAATCTATGAGTAAGATGATCGATCAATGGATATCCTACGAAAAATTGAAGGGAAATCAATAAAGTTATGGAATTAGATGAAAGGCAATTCTACCCACGCTAAAGAAACTTATTTACCTGATCGCTTAAAAAATTAGCATGTAAAATTTGAGATGCTATTTCAATTCGTAGACTAGCTCTACTTTAAGCTGAATCTCATCATCTACCTTGATGGTACCCATCAATGCCGAAGGACGGTCTAAATTAAAATCACTTAACTTTACTTTAGTGTCAGTCTTAAATACAAGGACATTATCATCTTTTGTGTAGTCTACTTTTGTTTCCACTTTGCGCGTCGTATCGGCGATTTGAAGCCTCCCAACCGCTACCAAATGGTCTGATTTCGAAGACTTTATTTCATCTAAAGTGTAATAGATAGTGGGATGATCCTCAACTTTAAGCGCTTTATGTGCCTTTTTGGTCATCTCGCTTTTATCCTGATCGCTTGTGAGTGACTCAGCTGTCAGTTTAATTTTAAGCGAATTAATATTGGTGACTTCATCCCCATCCATTTCGATTTCAGCCTTTGAACTCGCTTCATTTCCACTCAGTGACCAATCGTGTAAGGTGGAGGTACCCAAGACCTGAAAGCTACTTTTGGATGACTTCAGCTCGGCTTGCTTCTGAGAAAAGGCGTTGGTAGAAATAAATAATAATGAAAAAAGGATAATACTCAGACGAATCATATTCGATAGGTTTAGATAGAAAAGTTATAATTAAATAACTCATCATCAGCGCTTATGTTTCGATACAGGAAAGCGGATTGATAAATTCGGATGGGACTTCACAGAAAAAATAAATCTCATTAATTTTACACATACTCTCAATAAGATATAAAAACGGGAGCCACCTTTTTAATTTAAGCATCTATTTAATTTTTATAAATCAAATTGATTTCAGCGAGTTCTTTACCTATCTGCTGAATGCCGTTAATAATCTTCTCTATCTGCTTTTGAGAAGGTTTTTTATGACCTTGTACATATTGTGAAAGAAGTGTTGGGTTCATTCCAATCTTATGAGCTAAAAAATTAGAATTGATTAGTTTATAAAATTGAAAAAACTGCTTGAAGTCAATTTCAAATTTCAAATCATCGATCTGAATTTCCCTTCCTTGCTCTTCAAAGTATAAGTTTGTAGCTTCTAAGGTGTTCTCAATCAGATCTTGTATCGATTTCGCAGTAGTAAATATGGCAAAATCATCACTATAAGCTGAAAATCCAGTATCCGTTTTCTCAATAATGATCACTATTTTTCTCTTCACGGCCATTATCTTAAATTTTTCAATGTTTTAAAGATCTACTTTAATCCCGCAGCTTTCAATATTTTCTTTTCCAACCCTTTACCTACCTCTTGGCTCCGTGATTAGGGAATATCAAAATTCCTGACTTTGTTGGATGTCTCAGCTTAATATGAGATCCCTTTTGTGAAACTTGGATCCATCCGTCTCTAGTTAGTAGCCTTAATAATTCAGAACACTTCATTCGATCTTCCTGTTCAACAAAGTAAATAAAAATTTACTTTTTAACAAAAAACAAAACCTAATACCTGTAAAAATCTACATAGTTAAAACTGGCATATGAATGATGCGTTTTGAAATATCACAGTGCAAAATAAACTAGATAAATTAGTTCTTCTAATTAAATACCAATAGGATAAAGGCCTATAAATTGATCTATACCGATTAATCTTTCCTCACGATCTCATCCTCAATCAAAATAGGAACCACTGAGTATTTATCTTGTGATCCACACAGTTCAATATCAAGGTCGGAATTCAGCCCACTGAGTCGCTTAGCATGAGAGGTAGATGAGAGAAAAGCTGCAATGCTTCCTTTTTGGGATTGGTAGAGAAGCTTTGCCATCAGTGATGCATCATCTTGAGCTGTATGTGTGCTTTGAAGCCCATGTACCAAGGCACCTGCAAAGAGGGTATCTTCCGCATTGACTGTTCCTTTCCAACCCGCACATAGTATCACAATATCTTTTGATTGATTTGCCAAATACTCAATGAGAGCACTTTGGTTGAGGAAGGCACCCACCAATATTTGATCCGCGGCTGCCACGGCTGCAAGACTTCGCGTGCCATTGGTAGTGGTCACGGCTATTTTCTTTCCGCTAGCTGCGGCGGATTCATATTCGAGGGGTGAGTTCCCCAAGTCGAAGCCTTCAAGCTTTTCGCCATTGCGTTCACCTGCCAGCAGATAGCCCTGATCACGAAAGCTGCGGCAGGTTGCTACTTCCAAAAAAGGACGGATAGCGGGCACACCGGCACCCAAACCCGCAACCATGCAGCTAGTGGCTCTCAATATATCAATCACCACCGCAATTTTACCTTCCAGTTGGGCTTGATGAATTAATTCGGGGGTGTAAATACAGCTGATAGATGCTTTTTTCATTTTTGTTCTAGGGATTATATTTCCTACTCATTTCAATAAAGCTTATTGGTTTCCATTAGCACACGCGACAGGCGTGCGCTAGCGAAAAAGAACGGCTCACAGCTCTTTTCACTTCAACTTCGGATTGTCTTTATGGCGATTTTTATCGCGATTGGTCTTCTTTTCCATGTTCTTGTGAAAGGCCTCTGTGAGGTTGACACCTGTTTGATTGGCAAGACAGATCAATACCCACAGCACATCGGCCATCTCATCGGCTAGCTCCAGCTTCTCGCCTGCCTTTGCAGATTGCTCACCATATTTTCGTGCCATGATGCTCTTTTTGCTGGCGCACGCGTGCCGCGTGTGTCCAACCGCTACCAAAGATTAAATTTATAATTTCAACCAAGAATATCTATCTCCAAAACACCTTTGCCTCCAGAATAATCAATCGCACTGCTATATTTCCAATGGTGAGCTTCAACTACAAAACCTGAAACTACTGGGTTTTGATGAATATATTGAACTTTCTGATCGATAACATGACTACTAAAAAGCTCGATCGGTTGATTATTATGTTGCCATAACTGACTTTCCTTTACCTTACTACTCATAGATCCCGCTCTTTTCATCATCCATAGCAACCATTCTTTCCTACTTTCTTGTGGGTTTTCTTTAATCAGGGACTGTATTTTCTTTGAGGTAAATTCTTTCAATCGCCCTAATACTACTTGAGGATTTCCATCTTTCGCTCTCATAATCATATGAACATGACTAGGCATAATACAATAGCAATATATTTCTAAACCTTTATTTTTTCTGCAGTAATCCATACTTTCTATTATGGCAGAAAAGTATTGTTCTCTTACCAAGAGATCAATCCAATAAACTGTTGCAAAACTTATAAAGTATAGTCCCTCTTTGTTATGAAATTTATATTTCCTACTCATTTCAATAAAGCTTATGGGTTTCCAATAGCACACGCGACACGCGTGCGCTAGCGAAAAAGAACCGCTCACAGCTTAGTGCCCACACCTCTTGCTATTTCAACTTTGGATTGTCTTTATGACGGTTTTTATCGCGATTGGTCTTCTTTTCCATGTTGTTGTGAAAGGCCTCTGTGAGGTTGACACCCGTTTGATTGGCAAGACAGATCAATACCCACAGCACATCGGCCATCTCATCGGCTAGCTCCAGCTTCTCGCCTGCCTTTGCAGATTGCTCACCATATTTTCGCGCCATGATGCGAGCCAGCTCCCCCACTTCTTCGGTAAGGATTGCCATATTGGTCAATTCATTGAAATAGCGCACGCCCGTGGTTTTGATCCACTCGTCTACTTTTTGCTGCGCCTCTTCTATACTTAGTTTTTCTAATTCCATTTTTATGCTTGATACGTTCGAGTGATTTATAATTCCTTATCTACGCTTGAATTTAGCGGTCATTTTTTGTTTCTTGTATCGATCGAAATGGTGACTGGCCCATCATTGATCAAAGCTACCTGCATATCAGCACCAAATACACCACACTCCACCTTTTTGCCGAGCTGCTGCTCACAACTAGTGATAAATGCTTCGTACAATGGAATGGCTTTTTCCGGTCTAGCAGCAGCGATATAAGAAGGTCGGTTCCCTTTTTTTGTTGCGGCATGAAGCGTAAACTGACTGATGATCAGCAACTCACCGTCAATATCCTGAAGACTGCGATTCATTACTCCCTCTTCATCATTGAAGATGCGCAGATTCACTACCTTTTTGGTTAGCCAATCCACATCCTCCTGCTCATCATCTGTCCCTACACCTAAAAGTAACAAAATACCTTGCCCAATTTCCCCCTTTACCTCCCCTGCGACACTTACTTTCGCTTGGCTCACGCGCTGTATCAATCCAATCATACTTATCTTTTTGTCTCTGATTCGGCACGAAAGTTAAGCAGAAAGCTTACCAAAGCGCAAATCATTTTCTTTTTCGTGGGATGAGGAGAGCATTGAAAAGCTTGTGTCTAGCAACTACCTGACTGCTTTGCACAAGAAAGATAGTCTTTAATACCCCTCATAAATAAAGGGGGTTGCATAAAAATAAATAGACTTCTCTGAGATGGAGGTGACTTTATCGGTTATTTAAAACATGGATATTTTGCAGTGAGGTAATCAAGATCATGATTATTTTACTCAAAAAGTATGTCCAGTTGACTTCGGTCGCTTTTGAGTTCTTTGCATAAAATACACGCGCATACCTAATTTGAGCTGATGGCGAAGTTCATTGCTAAAGGTGACAGACTTGATCAGCGTATTGTCGGCATCAAAAACATTAAACGTACTATTGGGAATATCACCCAATAACACATTATAGTTTAGCCCCAGCTCAAAAGCCATAATTTCATTGGCTCGCAACACATAAGCTGCACCTACACCAGGGCTAAAATAGGTTTCTTGTTCAGAAAAAATTCTTTCAAAAGTAATACCATCAGGCCTTGCACCTGACCAAGCTGCTGACAATTGCCTATTAACCCACACATAGTTTAAATTTGCAGTTAAGCGGAGATTTGACAATTTATCAAGGGCTAATACACGACTATACTCAGTTCCTACATGAACAATTGAAAAAAAGGAACTGTAGCGTTTGTTAATATTTGTTAGCTCGTATTTTCTGTCGAATGCACCACCAGCTACCCTGATATTGAAACTTACATACCATAAACTTGGACTTTTATAAACAGGAATACCCAATTCTAATCCCATAGGCAATCGAAAATCTGGATTAAAGTATCTTTTATCCTGCGCACCATTTGCGCTAGCGATAACGAACCAATTAATTCCAAGAGAGAAAATCTGATCTTCGACAAAATGGTTGATAAATTTCTTTTTTTCGGTTTCAGGGTTTTGAGCATTTACTGTGAAGGGAAAAAAGAATAAGACGAAAACAACCCACTTTTGTATTCGACTCAAAAAATTGAAAATTATTTTCATTGATAGAAAGGTTATTTTTCTCAAAAAGTATGTCCAGTTGACTTCGGTCGCTTTTGAGTTCTTTGCATAAAATACACGCGCAGACCTAATTTGAGCTGATGGCGAAGTTCATTGCTAAAGGTAACAGACTCGATCAGCGTATTGTCGGCATCAAAAACATTAACCGTACTGTTGGGAATATCACCCAATAACACATCATAGTTTAGCCCCAGCTCAAAAGCCATAATTTCATTGGCTCGCAAGATATAAGCTGCACCTATCCCGGGGCTAAAATAGGTTTCTTGTTCAGATTTGACACTTTCCAAGCGAATATCATCAGGCCTTGCACCTGCCCATCCTGTTGACCACCTTCCATTGATCCACACATAGTTTAAATTTGCAACTAGGCGAAGATTTGAGCTTTTATCAAGTTCCAATACACGACTGAACTCAGTACCCAAATAAATATTTGAGAAATTGGAACTGTGTGTTGCCTCTACTTCTCTTATTTCTGATCTTCGATAAAATTTACCACCAGCAAGCCGAAGATTGAGACTTAGATACCATAAGTTTGAGTTTCTATAGATAGGAATATCTACTTCTAGACCTATAGGCAATCGATAAAGACGATTAAAGTATGCACTACCCTCTGCTCCATTGACTGAGGTATAAAGAAGCCAATTAAACCCTAGAGAGAAAATCTGATCTTCGACAAAATGGTTGATAAATTTCTTTTTTTCAGTTTCAGGGTTTTGGGCATCTACTGTGAAGGATAAAAAGAATAAGGCGATAACAACCCACTTTTGTATTCGACTCATCACATTAAAAATTATTTTCATTGATAGAAGGGTTATTTTTCTCAAAAAGTATGACCAGTTGACTTAGGTCGCTTTTGAGTTCTTTTCATGAAATAGACTCTAAGTCCTAGATTAAGGTGATGTCGTAGCTCATTACTAAAATTTACTGATTCGATAATCGAATTATCAAGACCTCTTACATTTAACGTACTATTAGGTATGTCTCCTATTAAGATATCATAATTTAGACCCAGCTCAAAAGCCATAATTTCATTGGCCCGTAAAAGGTAGGCTCCGCTTAAACCCGGACTGACGAAAGACTGTCGTTCAGGTCTAATTCTCTCTAGAGTAAAATCAGGCGGGGTTCCGCTGCCCCCACGAGTATAAAGAACACCTCTAGTCCATACCCTAGAAAAACGAGCTGCTAACCTAAGATTTGAAAATGGATTGATCGTGTAAATTTTATTATACTCAATGCTTATTCTCGATTGAAGTACGTTAGTTTTTAGCTTAAAAGGATGATCTTCCACCAACATATTTCTACCGAAAACGAAAAGCATTGCATCAGCTGCAAAGTTCAAATACGAATCATTTTTAAATTTATATAAAGGGATTCCTAAGTTAATTCCAGCAGGGGGAAAAGACAAGTCATCTCTTAAAATCATATAATCAGCACCATTCATAGTTGCAAACATTGAGGTTTGAAACCCCAGAGAGAAAATCTGATCTTCGACAAAATGGTTGATAAATTTCTTTTTTTCAGTTT
>JAFIEW010000087.1 GCA_020832375.1 Cyclobacteriaceae bacterium | reverse complement strand
CTATAAAAAGATGTATGAAGAGAAGCTTGAGGATAAATAGGGAGTAAGCATAAATAACCTTTAAAAATGTCTTTTAATCAGGTAAAGTTTCTTTTTTTTAATTTTTTTGTCGTTCTATTCATTGGCATGAGTATGAATATTACCTGTGCTCAAGTTAGGATTAACGGTCAAGTATTTGATAAAGAAACAAAAAATAGATTATCTAAGGTTACAATTATTCTTACAGGATTTGAGGATAAAATTGTTTTATCTTTTACTGAAACAAATCCAAATGGGAAATTTGATTTAAATATTCCTAGCGAGCTTGATTTTTTCACATTGACCTTTAGAAAGTCAGGTTATGAGTCGCTTCAAACTGATTTAATTCTTGCAGATTTAGAGAGAGAGGAAGTCGATTTGGAATTTGCTCTAATCCGTTCATCTATTGAATTGGATGAGATAATCGTACAGGCTAAAAGGCCTCCAATTATAATTAAATCAGATACTATAATATTTGATGTAGCGCATTATGAACGCAGAAATGATCAGAATCTGGAGGATATACTCGGTAGAATCCCGGGCTTTAAAGTTTTAAGCGATGGTGAATTGGAATATAACGGGCGAAGAATTCAAAAGGTAGTCATTGATGGCAAAGAACTTACCAATGCGGGAGCATCTTTAATAACAAAAACTATAACCGCTCAACAGATTGAAAATATTGAGTTAAGAACAAAGGAGCAATCCAATAAGCTTAAAAATTCAATTCTTGATGAGAATGACTTTATGGTGTTAGACATTAAGATTAAAGAAGAATATAAAAATAAAGGATTTGGAAAGTTAAGAGGAACCTTAGGTTATCAGGATAAATTGGAGCCGGGGGTTTATGGCAACGGTATGGTTTTTAAAGATCGGGTTTCCGTTCATGCCTTTGCCGAACATGACAGACTAGGAAATGAAGAGATTTCTTTAATGAATGTACAAAATATAGGGGAAGAGGCATTTAAAAATCTTTTCTCTTTACCTGCCGATTTTGATGAGTTTAAATCTCGCGAGGGATATCAGGAAGAATTGTATGGTTTTAAGGATTATGTCCAAAAGGAAAGAACTATAGCAGGGTTAACATCCAAAATTGAACTTTCTGAAAACGCCTCTGTATTTATTGGAAGCTATAACGTAAAAGGTTTAAACGCAAATTCTAGAGAAACACAACAGCTTTTCTTTGATGACCGACAGCGTTCTATCCTGCAAATTGATGAGCTATCTGATTTTCAGTTAAGTAAAAACAAAGTAGAATTTCGTTATGATCAGAACAATATCAAATTGATCTCTGATCTTAATTACGTATATAAACATGAAAAAAATATAAGCTCCGTTTTTGAGTCTTCTACCTTCAATAGTTATAGATATACATCTGATTTAAATCAAAAGGAACTTTATTTTAACAATAAGCTTGAATATTTCTTTGTGCCTGAAAAGTGGGCTATCTCTACAAAATTATCATTTGCCAATGTTAGTGGCTTTGATCAGCGTTTTTCAACTCATAATGACAGCTTATTAAGAGAGCTCCAAGGATTTACCGGCTTCTCAGAACAAACACAATTACAACAAAATGTTGATTTGGCAGATCAAGTCTTTGCTGGTGACTTGGAGGTATTTTACCGGTATAACAAAGGTAATGTTTCAGGAGGAGTGGAGATTTTAAATCAGGAATTAACTAAGACAAAGCGAGCTTTCGAAAATAGTGTAGCCAATGAGGAGTTCTTTCTAGAAAATTCTTTATTTAACTTGGATCCAACAGCATTATCCTATACTGTTTTCCGACCTAATGTGCGATCCCAATATAGATTTGATGGGTCATGGACGCTTTCTTCAAAATTCGCTTATGCTTATTATCATTTGCCACAGTTTCAGGGAATCGGCAGTAATAAAGGAGCATTTGAATTGGATTTAGAAATAAACTTTAGAAAAACTCAAAACAACTTTACACTAGGCTATAATAGAAGTCTGCAAATGTTTTCTTTGAGCAAGGTAATCGGTGGATATGATTTATTAGGATTTAGAAATATTGGAATTCCCACTTCAGGTGTTCTGGAACCTCAAATAGAAGAGGTTGCGAAATTTTCGTATTCTGCGCCTGTTAGACAGCTTGGAATGCAAATGATTGTTTCTAGTCTAGCAGGAAGGACTTTTAATGGAAATGTTAACAATTTACAATTGGCTCCCATTGTTCAGGAAGTCTATGATCAATTAGAATCATCCTACCTATTGGGAGAAATACAATTACAATGGCCAATAGCCAATGAGCTCTTTTTATTAGAACAAATTAATTCTTTGATACTACAAAGACAAGAAAATTTGGTTTTAGGGGCGAATCCATTTCTAGTCGACTCTAGAATAATCGCCAATGAATTAAATTTACGATTTACTCCTGATGAATCTGTCGTAGCATTTGATTTTGAGAATAAGTTTAACGTATTTGATTTTAGTACCCAATTCAGTGAACAATCTAGCATGCAAAGTATGTTTTCCACTTTCGCTGATATAAAATTTGTTCCCAAAGACCGTCAATGGACCATAGGCCCATATATAAGAAGGGTATGGTTTCTATCAGGTGTCAGCGGAACTTTTACCGATGTTGGTGGAGAGTTTTTTTTCTCAAGCTCCAATAAAAAATGGAATTTCAGGCTAATAGGATATAATCTTTTGAACAATCGAAACTTCATAAGACAACAAGCCTTACCCTTATTTTTCGAGATAGAAAATGAAGGCGTTTTTAGTAGATTTGGGAAATTTGAACTGGAATATAGATTTTGAGTGATTATAATCTTTTCTCCACATTCGAGAGGTCTCCACGAATTTGTGTGCTGACTTAGTATAAGTTATTTACGTTAAAAATTATTCGGTAAAGTCTTTTTTAGCCACTTCAAAAGTTACTCTGTATATAAGTGGATAAGCAATAATCTCTTAGTAGTATAAGCTTGTTACATGTTCTTAAATGGTATAAAACTATAGAATGGAGACATTTAATAGTCAAAGCCTTTGAGAGTTAGTTTAACGCTTTCCAAAATACTAGTCGTACAAAGATTATATAGGGCATCCTTAAAAACAGCTAAATTGTTGATATTTCAATCATAAAGTCTATACTTTATTTGAGAGCACAGTTTTTATTCAAAAGTAGTGAAACTGCTTGCACGAAAATGTCTTAGATTGACATTTTGTAGCTTAGCTCCAAGCATTATCGTAATTTGTGATTCGTAAATGGTATTTATTTGAAAAAAGGTTAAATGCTTAAAATAAGCTTCTTGAAATACATTATTTTTTTTATTAAATAAGACAAGCGAAGCTTGTGCCGCCTCGAATCTGCGGCACTTGGGACTTTTAAGCACACCCTTTTTAGACTTTATGCAATACACATCATTATTTTTTCCATTCGTTGCATATCTAAACAAGCCTAGCTGTTCTCCTCCAGTCTATTCCAAACTCCTGTATCTTCTAATCTTTTTGCTTTGTTGCTCTTGAGCCTCTGATTCCCAAATCGATAGCTAAGGGTCAGATATACTCTGCGATGATCGGCATAGTTGAGACTATTGTAATTAATAGAATTGTATAAGGCTTTTATACCCTCTACTTGATTAGCTGTGAGGTCATTAACTCCAACCAGTAAAGTCAGGCCTGTACCTTCAAAGGTTTTTTGTAAGTTGTAGCCCACATTAAAGTTGCTTCGGTGTTCAAAAAAACCATCACTAAAAGCACTCTGGTAATCAAGAGTCAAGGTGTTTTTCCACCCTGAGCCGAGTATGTATTGATGTAATACTTGATAGGAACGCAGTGTAGTGGGGTTTCCTGTTTCTACTCCATCCAATTGAGCTTTGACATAAAAAATATCCGCCTTTAATATCGTGGCCATTTTTTTTGACCAAAATTGGGTGAAAGACATATTGCTAAAATATAATCTGCCCTTGTCAAAATTTTGGTAGCGCTGCACAATGGTGTTGTTTTCAGGGTTATCTACTAAATAGATACTGATAAAATCTTCAAAGAAAGTTACTCCAGCATTAAAAAGCACACCGCTAGAAAAGGTAGCAGTACCCGTAAGCGTATTGTCATATTGCGGCCTAGTGTGCATATCACCTTCTAAGCTACTCATATTCCCAACGAAACGTCGAAAAGGGTTCAGTAAATAATAGTCAGGTCTGGTAATAGTTCTACGAAAACCTAAACTGTAATTATGACCATCATCAGTATTAAATGAAATCAAAGCATTAGGTAAGAAGGAGAAATAATTGTTTTTGATAGCCTTCCGTCCATTTGTACTTTCTGAATACTCAACATCCAAGTCTGTATTTTCTATTCGAAGACCGGTGCTGTATTCCAACTTACCGAGAGAGCCTTCCCAATTGCTGTAGATGGCGCTTATGTTTTCGTTGAGTGCAAATCCTAATTCTGAGCGATCTTGATTCTCGTAGAAAGCAAATCTGTTTGCTATGTTCATACGAAGAGAAGAATACCTTGCACCAATATCAAATGAGCCGGATGACGTTTGTCTTTTGTAATCCAAAGCCGCAAATGCAGTAGGTGAAAGGCGTTGGAGTTGTTCATCTCGCCTCATAAATGGTGTATATTGCACAACTTGATTGTCTGCCTCTGATCTGCTTATCAAATATTCACCTTGAAAGGCAATGGTTCTGCTGCTATCAAATTCATGCACCATCCCCCCCGTGATAAAATGATTGCCAGAGGTATTTATCGTTTCTGCTTCATCAATAAGGTTTTGACCAGTCTTTTCTTCACTTTTATAAAATCCTTCTGTATTTCTTGAAATGTACCTATAATTAATAAATGCGTTTGTTTTTGAGGCAAATCGATAGTTGATCTCTGATGAATGGTTAATGCTTGTTCCAAACACATCTGATTGTGTTGAAAGGTCTCGATCTTGATTCTCTGAAAGGGATAGATCACCACGGTTTCTTCGGTTATTTTCAGTCACGTAAAGTGAACTCCTTATTGAAACATTTCTTTTAGCAAATTCAAACCCACCACCATAGGCTTGTTGATAGAAGGTGTTCATCTTTCCTCCATAGCGCAGATTAGCTCGAAAGCCCTCTAGGTTGCTTCCATCAATTGTTTTGATTCTTATTTCGGTAGGGATATTCCCCAAAGCCGAAGCTCCAGGTGCATGAATAACTTCAATCTGCTGAATGGTCTCCGCAGGGATATTTTCCAAGAAATCCATAAGGTCTTCTCCAGAAAGATTGATAAGACGGTGATCAATATAAATTGCAGTAGCCTGGTTCAGCACTTCAATACCACTCATGTCGCTTACTTGTATGGTGGGTGTAAATCTCATTACCTCCAAAAGGGTATTGTTGGCCGCCAGAGGACTCCCCGGTATGTCAACCACTATTTTACCTGCCTTTGGGTTCACAAATTCTCGCATGCCTGAAATTTCAATTCCATCTAATTCCAAACTTTCATCTTTTAATCGAATCGTTAAAGAATCTATCTGACTTTTCAGAGTTAAGGATTTTGTTGCTGTTTCTTTACCGAAAAATTTGACTTTTATGTCGTATGAGTTATGGGCTAGTTCAAAACTTACTTTGCCTTCTATGTCTGTAACTGAAAAGGTCTCGAAGTCTTCACTCCAAATTTGCACTGTAGCTCCGGGTAGACCTTGGTTATCTTCATCCGTTACCCAAATGGTAATTGAAGTTTGCGTTTGTGCGTTAAGGCCTAAAGATGGGATTAGCAAAAGAAATAATAAGGTAAAGTAGCGCATAGCTTTATTGTTTTAGTTTGATAAGGCTAATGTCTATTGTATTAACTATTTGAAGAAAATTATTACGTGAGGTATTAACTTTTCTTCGTGAATGGCCCTGGTGTTTGTTGTGAACTTAGAAAGTATTTGTCTGATACAGCCTGCTTGATGGAATAAAATAGAAAAGCTTAAAGACCAGAATATCATCTTTAAGCTTTTTCTATGAAAAAACAGATAGTTACGTTATACGATAATAAAATTTAACTTTACTTAGGTTCAGAAATTTGAGTCTTTGCGTTCCTCTTAAAAATAGTGTGAAAGAATTCTCTTGATTGAATCCATCTATTTTTAGTCTTTTTTTCTAGGGAAGTTGCGGTCATTGAAAAGTCCCAAAAGGCAGCGATATTTAAAAGGATCATCAAACCACCGAAAAAGTAAAGGTTTAAGCTTAGCATTATTCCAAAGTGAAGTGATAGCGTGAGCAAAAGCCACAGCTGGCGAGTCGTTTTTCTGAATATAAAAATGGGATACAGCAGCTCAATAATAATAACACCCCAGCCCATTACAACAAAAACGGCAGGATATGCTTGAAGAAAATCTAGACTTATGCCTAGGTCTGATTTAAAATAAGGTAGATGCAATACTTTCCAAATTGACTCACCGTTTCTCCAATTGACACCTAGCATTTTATCAAAGCCTGAGAAGAAGTAAACAAAGCAAAGATGTATTTGTAAAATTCTACGATAGGGTAAGGACATGCTCATAGTGGATGTGATGTCTTTTGAATGCTTTTCTTCAGAAGGAAAAATTATACAGTAAAACAGAGCAATTGTTGTAAAATAATCAACACCATAAGCATACATATAACTACCTTTTGCTAATATCAAATGAAGAATCAAAAGAATTAGAGCACTAATTCTTTGAGCCTTTCCACACATCATCAACAAACAAAACCCCATATATATACTGTGAAAAATAATTATGAAGCCTGTTTCATGAACTCCAAATTGTTGATTTCCATATATAATAAGCTCATGGAAGTTGGGAATCCAAGATGTTTTTAAAAGGCTCGCAATGTCATTGGGAATAAAACTATCACTACCGTATAACAAGCCAAAATCAAGTAATATAGATAAATAGTGAAGCAAGCAAAAACATGCAATTGAACTTTTAAAAAAGCCTAAAAATTGATCTTTCTTCGAGTTATTTGTATCGAAAAAAAAGTAAAAAGATTGCTCATGATTTGAGTTGATTATTTTTTTCTTTTTAAACAGAGTAAGCGTTATTCTCCTAAGGCTTAATAGTAATGGTTGATTCTTCAAATGCCATTAAGCTATGCTTTATTTCTTTTCCAGCCTTTAATTCTGCAAGGGAGGGGTAGTGGTGTAGATAAATTTTTGCTTTTACCTCTTTGGTGCTTTCAGGTGCATACTTCATGGCGATGGCACGTACCATAGTGTCTAATTGTCTTTTACTTATAGTTTCCACAAAGGTGGTATCATTCGATGAGGATTTTTCTAACAACTTATCTTGAAACCTACTAAGCCATGTTGTGTACCTAATAAACCCCTCCTTACTTTTCAATTCAGGAAAGCTAAGTTTACCAATAGGAATATTATGCTGATCTAAAAATTCATATTCTAGATAATATTCGCTGGCTACATTAGGAGCGAAAAAACCATATCCGGCATCTATACCGGCTATTTTCGCATAATGATTACTTTGTTCTAAACTGATGAGCATAAGGCTTGAAAGCTTTTCTAGAGCAGCGGGTTTTTCCTTTTCATAAAAAGAGAAATAGGAGTCCATACTACTGTAAAGGCATACAATAGTAATAATACCAAAATGAATTAGGAAGGCAGTGAAATACAGAACTTTTTGAATTTTAGTTTTCATATTTACTCAAGATTTGTTCAATGCGTTTAAGTTCTTGTTTCTTTGCTTCTGTCAGTTGATGTGTTTTTTGCAAACTGATTACTTGACTAAAGCTTTTTGCCCCAATATCTCGAAGCAGCACAGAATTCTCAGAGTTCAGTTCTTTAAGTTTTAAATAATCATCTTCACTAAGCATTAGATCATTCTTTTTTTGCTTGATATAATGCATGTGTCTAAAAATTGCAAATCCGGCATGCAGTTGCTTCTCATGAATCGCGCTCATTTTTCTATCAAATCCCATATCCGGTTGAGGGCTTGTCGGTTTGATTAAGAGGAAAATACTGGCTGAAAGCATTATACTGAGAGTAAATTTGAATTTCATAAGAGAAGTGATTTTGAAGTTAAAAAAGAGGGAGTCTTTTTAACCCCCTCTGTCGCAGGAAGCACTATTCGTATTTGGCTAGAATAGAATTTATTTTATGAACTGATGCTAGTTCAAGTTCCTCTTTGGGGTCCAACTGAGTAGTTGAAACAAGTTCTGCATCCACTTTATCAACATCTTTTTTCCGTGTTGCAGTTCTGCTAAAAATGAAACCCCCGGCAGCCATTGCTTCAATAGTAGACCAATCTTCTTGGCTCATTTGAATACCTTTTAAGGCAATGTTACCATTGTCTTGACGCTCAACTTTTGAACTGTGTACTCCACGAAATGAAGTAAGTGAAAAGGCTCCTAGAGCTACTAAAATGAGTAATGTTTTGATTTTCATAAGTATATAATTTAATTGTTTAACATGTTCAAATCTGATTTTTTTGACCGGTTAGCGAAATTTTTTACGCCAATGCTTTTGTTTTCTTCGCGAATAGTCGAATTTTAGAGCAGTTATATCTTTATTTTATCAATCTTGATATTTTTCAGCCTGAGCAATGAGCCAAAAAACTATATTTTCGTGCGTAGTGATTGATGATGAGCCTCATGCCCGTGGTGCTGTAGAGGAAATGATTGAAAAACACCCTAAACTCCAATGGGTAGCTTCATTTGCCTCCGGGCAGGAAGCTTTATTGGGCTTGGAAGAGTTGAATTCCATTGATTTTATTTTCTCAGATATAGACATGCCTGAAATAAATGGCATTGAACTTGGTAAAACCTTTAAAAACTATTGTCGCTGGTTAATTTATATTACGGCGCATGATGCCTACGCTTTAGAGGCTTATGACTTGCTTGCGGATGCTTTTTTATTAAAACCAGTTGCTTTTTCAACTTTTTTAGAAAAAATAAATCATATTATTGATAAGCAGCGATTGAATGATAGCAATTATTCCAATGCTAAAGATTATATGTTCATCAAAGCGGGTGCCAACCAGGCTTATTTGCGCATCGATTTGAATCGTTTAATCTGCATTGATGCGGGTGACCATTATCCTACCCTAATCACAGAAGAAAAGAAGTTTACGGTTTACACGACCATGAAACAATTAGAAGAGGAGCTGACACAAAGGTCTGAATTTGTTCGTATCCATCGCTCTTGCATCATTTCTATCAACTATGTAGAAAAAATTGAAGGAAATACCATTTCTTTGAGAATGGATGATAAGGATAATACCCGCTTTGTAAGCGCTTCTTATAGAGATATGCTTTTTAAATTGCTTTTAGGCAAATAATCCGGAGCTATCATGACCATGGTGCACTTTAAAAATATTAAGATCTTTCTGATTCATCTTTCCTCATGGGTTGCTTTTGCCTTCTATGAAATGTTTTTTCTTGAAACCCTTCCCATGGGATGGAGGAATCTTGATAACTATCTCATTTATTTCTGTTTCAACATTGCTATATTTTATCTTCATGCGGAATGGGTAATGCCTAAGCTTATGAAGCACAAAAGGCAATTGTGGTGGAAAATACCCCTCTTTTTAGTTGTTGAAGTATTCATTTTGCTTTCTTTGTTGATCTCTTATGGTCTCTTGATGGGGTCTATTGAAATAAGTTTTGACGCCACTGATGTACTAGAATTTGACATCGATGGTATTCAATATTTTCTATTTCCTATTTTTAATTTTCAATTGTACGCCACGGGCTACTATTTCATTCGAAAATACATCCGTGATCAACAAGAGATTTTTAGAGTGAAAAATGAAATTCTACAAGAAAAATTGCAGTCCGAACGCTTAGAAAAAAATTTGGCTCAAAGCAAACAAGATTTTTTAAGAGCTCAGGTAAACCCTCATTTATTGTTCAATACCTTGAGTTTTATCTCCTTTTCAGTAAAAAATAATCCTGAAAGTGCGCAAGAAGCTATAGGAAAACTTTCTGAAATGATGCGCTATGCATTACTTCCGAACGTCGACGGACAGCATATTATTAAATTGGAATCGGAACTGACGCAAATTCGAAATCTCATCGACTTGCATCAGTTGCGCTTCGATAATACCTTGGCTATTCAATTCCAGTTGCCTGATACTTTACCTGATTGTAAAATACCACCTTTATCATTAATGACTTTAGTAGAGAACCTTTTTAAGTATGCTGAACTAGGAGATCAAGAATTCCCTGCATCTATCACTCTTGAGATAAATAATACAGGTCTTATTTTTACAACAAAAAACAAGAAAAAACGAATTTCTTCTCCGAATAAAAGCAATCAAACTGGATTATTATTTCTGCGTGAAAGATTGCGAATGACCTATGGAACTGAGGCCAAACTTTCCATTAAAAACAACTTTGATTATTTTTCAGCCTCTCTTTCTATTCCTTATTTATAACGGTAATTTTTCTATATCGGAAGATCAAATGCACAACTTCCTAAAAGTATCTGGGGGGCATTAGCCCCCAAGCGGGAAATCTATGCTATGCGATAAAAGGATATGTTTACTGTGTTTTAAAACCATATATTTCTAATTAAGGAGGCATGAAAAAATGATGTTAACTTTTCCTGGTTATCATTAATTGATTTCGGTTTTATGCCGGCCGAGCATTTATTGATGGTTCTAATGCATGATTCATAGGTTTTTAAGACAGTATCGATCTTTATTAGAATGAGTCAATCTCTGCACAAAATATGGGTATCCATTTCATCACCTAAAAATAGGACTCAATCATAATTGAGATATTCAAACTTTTAATGAACCAAATGTTACCCACAAAAGTGGATATTATCTTAGAAGATGACAAAGAGACCTTACGTAACCACAAAGACTTTTTTTAGGGATCAAGAGAAAGCGTCATTTTCCCTCTATTTTTTAATGGTTTCATCTCTACCAACAACTCTTCTTGTATAGATCTATTTAATCTTGCAAATACTGGATTTTGACAAAAATTTTTAGCGCCTAGTTGATTATTGGATACGAATTTAGATTTCCCCTCAGTCCCCGAAAAGCTTCTCTTGTTTTATAAGCCTTTCTTTTTCTTCTTTGAAGAGAAAGCTCTTTCGATGATGGATGCATCTGCCATATTCTTCAATGGCCGTTTTATGTGCCTTGGTAGCATAGCCAACATTCCTTTCCCACGCATACTGTGGGTATTCTAATGCCAACTGTCGCATATGCCGATCGCGATAGTCCTTGGCGAGTATAGATGCTGCAGCAATGCTGAGGTATTTACCATCGCCTTTAATGATGCACTCATACGGTATATCCTCATAAGGCTTAAACCGATTGCCATCAATCAGTAAATGTTCGGGTTTTATTGGTAGCTTTTCGATGGCACGATGCATGGCAAGAAAGCTCGCCTGCAATATATTGATTTCATCAATTTCTTCATGAGAAGCGGAAGCGATGGCGTAGGCAGTTGCCTGTTCTTTGATGAGTGGGATGAGGTCGTCACGCTGCCTTTCGCTGAGCTTTTTCGAGTCGGTTAAGAGGGGGATGTCAATATTATTGGCAAAGATGACCGCCGCGGCGACCACTGGCCCTGCCAAGCAACCCCTGCCCACTTCATCTACACCCGCTTCGAGTAGATGCGCTTTTAAGTAGGGTAGGAGGGGTGTTTTCATAATTGCCTGTTAAAATCTTTTTACGCTCACACAAAGATAGGGGGTTTTAAAATAACAGCCTTGGAATTTTTGTGGCTTTGGGTTGATTCAGTTTTTAAGCCGCTATTGTACCCCGAAATAATTATCTTTAAAGGATTATGTGAACCACCTAAAAAATAATCTGATGAATTCTTTTCTCTTCAGAGCACTTGCGATAGGTTTGATTGTAGCGTTTTCAACGACTGATAGCAATGTTTTAGCGCAACGCCCAACGGATACTGTGGAAGGTACAGTCGCTGAAGTCTTGCAATTCATTTCAGGTAAAGCGGGAAAAGAAAGGGATTGGGATGAATTTAGAAGTCTTTTTCGTGTTGAGGCTCAATTTACTGTGCTCAATCGAGATGCGGCAGGTAAGGAGCAGGTCACGCACTTTAGTTTAGAGCAGTTTGTGCGTAAGGTGGGTCCAAGTTATGAAAGTCGAGATTTTTTTGAAAGGCAGTTGAATATTAAAATTGATGAATACAACGGTATTGCTCAGGTGTTTCAGACCTTTGAGGTGGAAGCTAACGATAGAAAAGATCAAGGGATCAACAGCTTTCAGCTGTTATATCAGGGGGGGGCGATGGTGGATTGTGAGTATCTTATGGACCACCAATGCCAATGGTGTCGAGCTACCTTTTCAATATCTACCGTCGGACAATTAGCTGATAGCACAGGTTTTTAGGAATGTAGAGGAATAGGTGATTTTTTGGTAGTTAGCTATCGGTGTTGAGGCCTTTTTCTTAACAAATTATGCATCATCTCGATTTCAGAACATTATTTACTACCATTATTAAATGCTTGCGGGTGGGGATTTAAGCGCATATCAACTATTATCGATTGATGACATTGCTATTCGGAAGTTTTTTAAGAATGAAGCTTGATTTGATTGATAGCTTCAAGTGATGTTACATTTTTTTCGACAAAAACACTTTAATCACTTTTAAAAAAGTAAATGTTATTTTTTGGACTTTATTTTAGTGATATTAGACGCTTTTATTTAGTTGTTTATCTAAAAATATTAATTGTAGATTTTGTTTGTAAATAACATTCATATATTTGTTTTAATATAAACATTTAAACTTAATTTCCTTATGAAAACATTTACACACACACACACACATACACACATATTGCGATTTTAAATACTATCGCAGTTTAACTTCAATTATTGTATTTTTTTTAACTGTCGCGATTTTTTCTGCATGTTCTGAAAAATTAGAAATAGATGAGCTCTTAGCAGTAGATGAGATCAATAAAAATGAATTATATATTGAAAAAGGTTTGCTTAGCTTTCCATCCTTTCAAAGTTATATCGATATTCTAGAAAATGAAGAAGATGAGGACGCCGAAATCGATCAAAAGAAAATAGAAGCTTTATTTTATCAAATTGATCAATTGAATCATAAAAGTATTAAGCGTAAAGCTGAAAGCTTAAGAATAGCCGGTAATGATGAGCAATTTTCTACTAACTCAGAATTTTTAGATCAAATTTTAACAGAAGATATGATGGTCAAAATTGATCAGTATTTGATCAAAATTGATACAACAGAACAGATAGTTTATGCACTCAAGGATATTGAGGAAAATAAAAAAGATGTAGAGCAATTTCTCAAAGGAAAAATTACAGATAAAGCTTTAGTCTTTGATACTAGGCAAGAAGTGATTTTTGAATTGATTAGCATTGAAGATGGTACCTATATTAATGCAAGGTCTAATTGTAGTTATGCCGAACGTAAATCTGACAATGAGAGCGCTGTATTTGAGAATGTAATTCCTTTATCTCAGGGTCAACTAGCAGATTTGGTGGTAAGATCTTCGGTAAGATATCAGACTTTTGGTGTTTATTTTCAATTAAGGGCTCGTGGAATGACAAGAGCAAGGTTTAATAGTCAATCTCAAACGTACGCCACCAACATCATTATAGAATTTGAATGGAAGTACAGAAGAAGAAGGTGTCCATTAAGTCCAGATAGAGAAAGAAGTGGATCTAGAAGTGCTATTACTAATGTAATATCAAATGAATTTAGTATAGAACCATTTCAATCGTTACGTGCACTTAATAGATATACAATAACTAATAAGGCATATGGTCAAAACCATGCTAATCCAAATGATTTCCCACCATCTCAATTTTACGAAGGTCCTGAAGTTTCAATTTCTAGCGGATATTAAATTCTATAATTAGCCATCAATAAAAATCGATGGCTATTTCTTCTTATGAAAAAGTTAATTATTTTATTACTTGTATTTATTTCAAATAACCTATTTTCTCAGGTAGATGTATACTTCACTCCTGGCTATATGTTACATTCGAATCAATCTGAAAGCTCGTTTCAATCTAGCGGTGCCAATACAGGGGTCTCTATAATAGGGGGTGTTCCGAATTTAGACCTATCGGGATATTTATCGTGGTTATTCTTGGTCGACTATCAAAATAAGCATCTTTTTGAAATTGGGTTGAGTAATTACTACCACTATCTTAATTATACTTTGATTTATGAAACAAGGCATCTCACCATAGAGGAAGGGCGTTATTTGGGCATTTACAATTGGTCTTTTCCGATCCGATATAAATATGCTTTTGCCAACATACCTTTTGGAAGATCGGAACACTATAAAATAAGGACAGAGCTAATCAGTGGATTGCGCTTTGGTATTTTACAAGCTGAAAGACCTTATGATGTCAATACTGAGAATTTTAATTTTAATGATGAAGTGTTGGCACGGATGACTAACAATATCAGGACAAATCGTCGAACCTATCAAGCTGAAATTGGTATCGGGCTAACGCTCATGGAGCACCATATCAATCGTTTTAATCTTTATCTTATTTATAGTTATGGTTTGTCGTCTAATGTAGAGTCAGAAATATTACTTACTTCTGAAACCGCATCCGAAACCATTCGAGTAGGTACTAAAAATCATTTTATATCATTAGGTATCAATGTACCGATAAGGCTATACAAATCAGAATTGAATAGGTAGTTGTTTGCTAAGTTCATTTCAAATATTTTATTTCATATCATTATTAACGTCACCATGCTCAAATTTGCTTACAGTATATTTTATATTTTATTTCTTTTCTTATTGACATTCAATTTAGTAGCGCAGGAAAATAAGGATTCAAGTCTGAATTCTGGCTTTGACCCGAGTGAGAAGTCATTGTTTTATCGATTTTATATCAAAGGACATTTACTAAGGAGCTACACTGACATCAGTTCATCTTCCATTAATATTGATGCTTTTCAAATCGGTAAACAGGATGAGGGTCTTTTACCTTATGACGGAGGCTTTGGCTTTGAATTTGAAGTAGATGCAGAGAATGGTTTGATCTACAGAGTAGGGGTGGATTTATTAAACCGATTTTACTCGCATAATTTTTCTATATCTCATGACGCTTTACCTATATCACTTGGTGATGGCATGCTTAATTATGAATATAATCGATATTATTTAGGTCTCGGATATGAAGTTTTCAGTAGAGACCTATTTCATCGCAATCCACCCAGAGGTAAGCGTCATAATAATATTGCGGTCATACCACAATTCAATATTGGTGTTTTTCATTTTCGAGAGAATCTGCCTGGTCAAATAAAAAGTGATCCCGTTGCTTTCGATATGAGGGGGGTCAATACTTCCCTTGGTCAAAATTATTCAGTCGGAAATGAGCTTTTTCCTTATCTGAGTCCCGGAATAAGCCTTTCTTTCAGAAATTACCAAAATAAAGAGCGATTTAGAGTCAGTGCGTTTTATATCTTGGCGCTTAGTTCAGATTTACCAAGTACAGCGATAGATTTTGCTATTGAGAACGCTGATAGAATAGTATTGAATCAGCGTGTATTGCCATCTATGTTTGAGATCCAGCTAGCGATTCCGATTAATTTTAAAAGACAAATTCGAGAGTATTGAGTGTGGGTAGCCAGTCAGATTGTGACCTTAATTTTGCAGTAGCACGATGCATGGCAAGAAAGCTCGCCTTCAATATATTGATTTCATCAATTTCTTCATGAGAAGCGGAAGCGATGGCGTAGGCAGTTGCCTGTTCTTTGATGAGTGGGATGAGGTCGTCACGCTGCCTTTCGCTGAGCTTTTTCGAGTCGGTTAAGAGGGGGATGTCAATATTATTGGGAAAGATGACCGCCGCGGCGACCACTGGCCCTGCCAAGCAGCCCCTGCCCACTTCATCTACACCCGCTTCGAGTAGATGCGCTTTGAAATAGGGTAGGAGTGATGCTTTCATGATTGCCGGTTAAAATCTTTTTACGCTAACACAAAGATAGTGGGTTTTTAATGAACGGCGCCTGATTCCCGGCGAGGTGCTTTGAATAGGTTTTTTCAAAACTGATTATTAAGAATATTTTTAGGTAAGTAAGAACTTTACAAGACTAAGCGCGAAATAAGCATCTTTTAAAATTACCATTATTTATAATAGGATACTTGAAATCGACTAAGTCAGAATTTTAGATGGGTAAGTCATAAATTACCAATTTACCCTCCACCTCATCACTCAAGCCATAAATTTTATTGTGGCGCTCACTAACTTGAAAGCTCTCAAGGCTTAGGTCTAGTTTGTATTCGGATAAAATTTGTCCATCATGGTTAAACCTAAAAATACGTTTAGCATTTAATCCACTTTTTAATACACCTTTTTCCCCACTATAAAGACCATAAATATGATCTTTTGAAATTGAAACTGCAGCATAGTGTTTATACCATGTGTCTAACTTTAAGGCTGGGGTTCCCTCTTCCGTTATGGCGTAATCGCTTCGATGATTGATTGGACCTCTTATAGAGGTGATGTTTTTATTTTTGTGATTAAAAACCTCCATAATGTCACTAGTGTAACAAGGTAAAATGTAGAGACTATTTTGAGGTGAAGATGCGAATCGTCCTTGATGCATCCCAAAAAACGCGGTAGGGGGTAATTTTTTACCAGGGTGAAGTACTCTCCAGTCGCCATAAGTAGCAATGGTATCTCCGCTATGGCTTAATTCTGTAAATTGATGATATGAATTAAACATCATGCAAATAAATGAAGAATCATTCGTTGGCGCCATATAAAAAGCATTAAAGAATGCTTCATTGGCGGTTTGAATCTCTGATTCGGCCAGAGCATCAGCTTGATTAGCAGAAAAAAGGCTCATTTTTCTATTTTCCATCTGTAGCGTCCATACCTTATTCGGTGATTCGTCTTCAAAAAATAGCCAGGTATCTGTTATCTCACCTGGACCATTTCCTCTCACTCCCACTTTTTTTATCTTATTGAAATTACTAAGATCGTAAAAATGAAGGATGCTATCACTTCCTAGATCATTGACCGCTAAATGATTTTCCAACAGCATTAAAGCATTTGGGTTGAGAGAAGCATTTAGATCTATTATCTGATGCTTTAAGTGATGTACATCTTTGATATCTGCTTCACTGAAATGTACTATGTGGTAATGATTATTTCCTTCGTCTGAGGAATTAGAACCACATGATGAGATTAAAAAAATAATGGTAAGATAAGCTAGATAGCGCATGACTTAAAATATAATATCACTACTGTCCGGTAAAAAATTTAAACTGGGCTAGATCTATTTAAGACTAAC
>JAFIEW010000086.1 GCA_020832375.1 Cyclobacteriaceae bacterium | reverse complement strand
CGTGCAAATTGAATCATGGATTCAATTTGAGTAGAAAGGATAGAATGAATCTTTTGAAAGGTGTTATTATGAACCTTTAAACAGTCATACCTGTTAATATAACAGTCTAGTGTAAAAACATTAACAATTTTATCTAACAACGCCCTTTATTTTGTATTACTTGTCAATTGATTTTATTTATTGATCAAAGATCAATAGTAATGCAAAAGAAGAATGATAATCATCAATCTTTTAGCAAATAAAAGACCATTGAAAGCTATTCTAAACACAATTCAATGGTCAATCTTATTTTTTAATCATTCAAATTTATACAACTTAGAATGATTGAAGTATTTTATTAAGAGAACGAATTATTATTCTCTAAAACATTTACTTTTTCGCTAGCAACAAAGCTCCTACCATTGCTGATAAGAATAAAATAGAAGAAATCTGAAATGGCAACATGTATTCATTGAACAACTTCATTCCTATTTCCTGAACCGAACCAATGGAAGTTCTTTCTGGTAATTCATAAATGCTAGGTAATGCAGATTGGGTAGAAGCAAGAAGGATTAAGTAAATCAAACCTCCGCTAATAACTCCAGCAAATTTTAGTTTAAGTGATTTTTGAATCTCGTTATCAGTATTCAAGTTTAAAAGCATGACAACAAAGAGAAACAAAACCATTATGGCTCCGGCATAAACGATGATATGAACAATAGCAAGAAATTCCGCATTTAGCATGAGGTAATGTCCAGCTATTGTAAAGAAACATGCTATCAGTGACAACACACTATACATAGCATTTTTAGCAAACACAACAGAAATTGCAGTGATAATTGTGAATGCTGATAAAATCAGGAAAGTGACTAAGCCCATGCTTTAGTATTTGTATGAATGGTTATTAAAATCGATGCAAAAGTACAAAATTAATCGGAAGTTCTCAATCCTTCACATCCATTTTGTAGTCCTTCTTACGTTGGCTAATATCAATTCTTTCTTCTGGCTTGACTCCTTCTACAAGGATGTCTTTACCATAAATAAACTTGCCCCTAGAATATTCTGTAGGAACTATTCTATCAGTTAAATAGACAGCATCTTTAGGGCAAGCTTCTTCACAAAGACCACAATAAATGCATCTCAACATATTGATCTCATACTTTGAAGCATACTTTTCCTCTCTGTAAAGATGCTCCTCACCTGGTTGACGCTCAGCAGCATCGATAGTGATAGCCTCTGCAGGACAAGCTACAGCACAAAGTCCACAAGCTGTACAATTCTCTCTCCCCTCTTCATCTCTCTTAAGCACGTGCATACCTCGATAAACCTCAGCACGCTCTCGGGTTTCTTCTGGATAACGTACGGTAGCTTCTTTTTTGAAAAGGTGCTTCAACGTTATGCTCATTCCTTTTAATACTGCAGGAAGATAAGCTTTCTCAGCGAAGGTCAACTCCCGCTTGGATACACTTTTTTTTCTATCTGTTAGCGATTTCATGATTTCTGATTTTTATTTCACTCATTAAAAGAATGTAACGTATGCTGCGGTTGCTAAGATGTTTAACAACGACAGAGGAATTAAGACATTCCATCCAAGATTCATCACTTGATCGAATCTAAATCTTGGTAATGTCCATCTCACCCACATAAATAAGAAGATGAAGAAGAATATCTTTGAAAATAACACCACTATACTTACCAGCGCAGCAATATTTGGTGCTAAATCTAAGCTATCAATTCCAGGGAAATGATAGCCCCCGAAAAATAAGGTTGCCAATATAGCTGATGAAATAAACATGTGGATATATTCAGCAAACAAGAACAAACCTAATTTCATTGAGCTATATTCTGTATGGAACCCGCCGACGAGTTCACTTTCACTTTCTGGCATGTCGAAAGGTGCTCTACCACACTCTGCAAAAACACATACAAGAAAGATGATAAAACCTAAAGGCTGATAAAAGACATTCCAGTTACCATATTTCTGCATTTCAACAATCTCAGTGAGGTTCAAAGTGCCCGCAAAAAGGATCAATGCTACAATAGACATTCCTAATGGTAGCTCGTAACTGATCATTTGAGAGGAAGACCTCAAAGCTCCCATCAAAGAGAATTTGCTATTACTTGCCCATCCTCCGATCATGATTCCATAGCTACCTAAAGCCACCATTGCAAACACGAACAACATTCCAATATTTAGATCAGCAACAAGAAGGTGAAATTGTCTATCTCCGATTTCGAAAGGCTTTCCCCATGGAATAATCGCACTTGACATCAAGGCCGTGACCATGAAAATGGCCGGAGCGATAATAAACAGCTTTTTATTGGCTGCATTAGGAATGATTTCTTCCTTCATGAACATTTTCACGCCATCAGCCACAGGCTGTAGTAGTCCAAATGGACCAGCTCTGTTGGGCCCAACTCTGTCCTGTAGCCATGCAGCTACTTTTCTCTCTCCGAATGTAGCATAAGCAGCTACCGCCAAACTAACGATAAAGATGGCAACAATAAGGATGGTTTTATCAAGGATAACAATATAATCCATTAGCTATCAAGTCGTTTGATGTCGTTTAATTTAAATTCCTTAGGCTTCTCTAAGTTCTTGTATTTGTTAGCAGAAATAACAGAAGATCTACTTACCTCTTTTGGTCCTTCGATCGTCCAATCGCTTACTTTTTTCTTGTCGAAACGACAAGTGTTGCATATGAATTCTTCTACCTCATTCCACTCATCTTTCCTGCCTGTTACACGAAGTACATCGTCGCCCTTAAACCAAATAGTAGTCTTTCCAGAGCACTTATCACAATCTCTGTGAGCAAGCATTGGCTTGGTAAACCAGACCCTACTCTTGAACCGGAAAGTCTTATCTGTCAATGCACCCACAGGACATACGTCAATCATATTTCCTGAAAAGTCATTATCAACAGCATTTTTGATGTATGTAGATATTTCTGCAGCATCACCTCTATTGATAACACCATGTACTCTTCCGTCAGTAATTTGATCGGCAACTTTTACGCAACGATAACAAAGGATGCATCGCGTCATATGAAGTTGTATCTTATCACCAATATCTTGCTTCTCAAAAGTACGTCTTTCAAATTCAGAGCGAGTATTGTAGCCACCATGATCGTAGCTTAAGTCCTGCAAATCACACTCACCAGCTTGATCACAAACTGGACAATCCAATGGGTGATTAACTAATAACATCTCAACAACACCTTTTCTAGCCTCTAAAGCACGCTCTGAAGTGGTATTTTTAACTTCCATGCCATCTTGAACCATCGTTCTACAGCTAGGAACCAGCTTCGGCATTGGTCTCGGATCTTTTTCAGAACCTTTGGAAACCTCTACAAGACATGTTCTGCAATATCCACCACTACCCTCTAATTTGGTGTAGTAGCACATTGCAGGGGGGGTAACTTCACCACCTATCGAGCGAGCGGCCTGAAGGATGGTGGTTCCATCTTCTACCTCTACTTCAATTCCATCTATGATTACTTTTGCCATTTTCTTACGTATTCAAAACGGTTAACTATTATTTATACTACTCAAAAGAAGACAGATTGACCACTCCTGAGAGGATTATATGTCAACAACTATGCTATAGCTATTGAATTCAATATATCACTAGGCAACCTCTGGGTTAATGTTATTGCAGTGATAGTAATATCTTGTTTCATCTAGCCCCGCAGGATTTTTAACAAGCTCTTCAAAGTCTTGTCTAAAGTGACGAATTGCACTTGCTACAGGCCATGATGCGGCTTCACCTAATGGACAAATGGTATTTCCATCAATCTTAGTTTGAATATCCCAAAGCAAGTCGATATCTTCCATGCTTCCTTTTCCTGCGAGCACTTTATGAAGGATTTTCTCCATCCATGCTGTACCCTCTCTACAAGGACTACACTGTCCACAGCTTTCGTGGTGATAAAATCTTGTAAAATTATACAGGTTCTTAGCAATATTGGTAGTCTCATCCATTACAATGAATCCTCCAGAACCTAACATAGTACCTGTTTGGAAACCTCCGTCTGAAAGACTTTCGTAACTCATCAACCTTGGCTCCCCATTGGCAGTGGTCAATATTAGATCAGCAGGAAGAATAGGAACAGATGAACCTCCAGCTACCACGGCCTTTAATTTTTTATCATTCAATATACCACCGCAGTATTCGTCACTGTAAATGAACTCCTCTACAGGAAGTCCCATTTCAACTTCATAAACACCTGGCTTTTTAATATGACCTGATGCCGAGATTAGTTTTGTACCAGTAGATCGGCCGATACCGATGTTTGCATAGGCCTCACCCCCATCATTGATAATAGGAACAACCGCTGCAATAGTTTCAACATTATTCACAACGGTAGGACAATCATAAAGACCTTTAACTGCAGGGAAAGGTGGCTTCATTCTAGGGTTACCTCTTTTGCCTTCTAGAGACTCTAAGAGTGCAGTCTCTTCACCACAGATATATGCACCCGCACCTGGATGTACATATAAGTCATGACTGAAATCAGTACCTAAGATATTTTTACCTAGCCAACCGTTGGCATAGGCTTCTTCTATCGCTTTTTCTAGTATACCAATGAGATAGTAATATTCACCTCTTATGTAGATGTAAGAAGTATTAGCACCTAGCGCGTAACTAGCGGTGATCATTCCTTCAATTAATAAATGAGGAATTTTTGACATCAAGTAGCGATCTTTGAAAGTGCCAGGTTCTGATTCGTCAGCATTACAAACTAAATAACGAGGCACCCCCTCAGGCTTTGCTAGAAAGCTCCATTTCATACCAGCAGGGAAACCAGCTCCCCCTCTACCTCTTACCCCCGAAGTTTTTACTTCCTCTACCACCTGCTCAGCTGACATGGTTTTAAGGGCTTTTTCAACACTGCGATATCCACCCTTCTCTCTATATACTTCGTATCCCTGAATACCAGGAACTTCAGCATGCTCTAATAATATCTTCTTACCCATCGCTATAACAATTTAATAATTTTCGACTTTTACCTCATCGAGATAAGTAGTTCGCTTATTTTCATTTCTCAGATTATCAATAAGACCATCTACCTTTTCAAAAGTAAGATGCTCATGATACTGAGAACCACACATAAGCATGGGTGCAGATCCGCAAGAGCCAAGGCATTCTACCGTTTTCAAAGTGAACATACCGTCCGCTGTAGTCTCACCCACTTTAATATTTAATTTATTTGAAATATGATCCACAATATCATCAGCACCTCTCAACCAACAAGAGCTCGTGTGACATACTTCGAGGATACACTTTCCTACAGGCTTAAGATTGAACATACTGTAGAAGGATGCAACTTCATATACTTCTATAGGCTGTATATCCAATAAAGAAGCAACATAGTCCATAACTGGAACACTTAACCACCCATCAAATTCGGCTTGAGCCAAATGCAAAATAGGTAATAGTGCTGACTTTTGTCTTCCTTCAGGATATTTAGCGATTGTCTTTTTAACAAGCGCGAGTGACTCTTCACTAAACTTAATTTCTTCTGTGCTCATGCTATAATAATTAAGCGTCTAATTCTCCTGCGATTACATTCATGCTACTCATTGTTACGATCGCATCTGATAACATTCCTCCAGTAATTTGCTCTGGGAATGCCTGATAATAGATAAAACTAGGCCTTCTAAAGTGCAATTTATAAGGTGCACGGCCACCATCGCTGATTAAGTAAAATCCTAACTCTCCATTTCCACCTTCTACTGCATGATAAACCTCACCTTTAGGTACGTCTGACTCGCCCATTACAATTTTAAAGTGCCAAATTAAGGCTTCCATGTTTTTATAAACATCTTCTTTAGGCGGAAGATAAAATTCTGGAACGTCAGCATGGAATTTACCATCAGGCATATTATTAAGTGCTTGCTTAATAATTTTTATGCTCTCCCTGATTTCATGTTGCCTTACCATGAACCGATCATAACTATCACCCTTTTCACCAACGGGAATATCGAATTCGAAATCCTCATAAGAACTGTAAGGATTCATCACCCTTACGTCATAGTCGACACCACAAGCTCTCAAGCTAGGACCTGTAAAGCCATAGTTCAATGCTCTTTCAGCTGAAATCGCACCCGTATTAATCGTCCTGTCAAAGAAAATTCTGTTTCTCTCCAACATGGTATTGAATTCCTCAAAGGCTTTAGGGAAATCTCTTATAAATTCATTGATCAAGCGATAAGCCTTATCAGTAAAATCTCTCTCCATTCCCCCTATCCTACCAATATTGGTAGTTAGTCTAGCTCCACAAATTTGTTCGTAGATATCATAAACTTTCTCTCTCCACTGAAACATATAGGTGAAACCAGTAAGCGCGCCAGTATCTACACCCATTACAGAATTACAAATCAAATGATCCGTAATACGAGAAAGTTCCATCAAAATTACCCTCATATATTGAGCACGCTTAGGTATCTCAACACCGATTAGCTTCTCTACTGTCATATGCCATCCCATATTATTGATTGGTGACGAGCAGTAATTTAATCGATCAGTAAGCGTAGTAATTTGATAGTATGGTCTTCGTTCAGCGATTTTTTCAAATGCTCTATGGATATAACCTACAGTTTGTACACTACCCTTGACAATCTCTCCGTCCATTGTGAGAACATTCTCAAAAATACCGTGAGTGGCAGGGTGTGTTGGTCCTAAGTTTAAATAAGTATACTCAGGAACTTCTTCTGTCTGTTTAATATAATTTTCTTGCATCGGTATGGTCGTGTTTATCTACCAAAGTAGCTGTCGTCTTTATCTTCTCTTGTTCCGTCTTCTAGCGGGTACTGCTTCCTTAATGGAAAATAATCCATTTCATCAACATTGAGGATTCTCTGTAAATTAGGATGACCTTCGAACTCAACTCCGTAGAAATCGAAAGTTTCTCTCTCCATCCAATTAGCACCTACATATAGATTTGTAGCAGAAGCAATTTTAGGGGATGAGATGGGTATGAAGCATTTAATCCTAACACGGATATTGTTTTCCATGCTCTGTACATGGTAGATCACGGCAAGTTCACGATCTTTTAGATCTGGGAAGTGAGCACCGCATATATCTGTTAAGAAGTTGGCTTTTATGACCGGATGCTCTTTAAACCACTTCAACAAATCATTGATCTTGGAAGGCTTTATTTCAAGGCCAAGCATACCGTAAGACTCATCCATCAACAAGATATCATCATTGAAGGCAAGCTTTAATTCTTCTACTATATATTCGTTATCTACCTTTGGATTCATGCTAGCTTTTATATTATTTAATACCGTAAGAGGCCATCAAGGCTTTATACTCCGCCGAATTTCTTCTCCTGATAGGCTCATTTTTCACCAATTCTTGAATCTGCATCACACCATCAAGAATCTGCTCTGGACGCGGCGGACATCCTGGTACATATACATCTACTGGTATTACTCTATCTATACCTTGAAGCACGGAGTAAGTATCAAATATACCACCACTTGATGCGCATGCTCCAACTGATAATACCCATCGAGGTTCTGCCATTTGCAAATAAACCTTTTTCAAGACTGGTCCCATTTTCTTAGCGATAGTACCTGCCACAATCAGCAAATCGGCTTGTCTAGGCGAGAAACTGATTCTCTCACTACCAAATCTAGCAAGATCGTAGTTAGAGCCCATAGTAGCCATAAACTCTATACCGCAACATGAGGTCGCAAATGGCAATGGCCACATCGACTTTGATCTTGCCAATCCAACTGCTTTATCTAGCGATGTAGCCAGAAAGCCTTCGCCTTGATAGCCTTCTAAAGGCTCTGATGACATTGTTATTTCCTTACTCATAATTTCGTTTGTTTTATTCCCACTTTAATGCACCCTTCTTCAATTCATACAAGAATCCTAACAAGAAGATTGCTAAGAAAATAAACATACCCACAAAGCCTACAGTTCCGAGTTCCTTGAGATTTACAGCCCATGGATACATAAAGATTACTTCTACGTCGAACATGACGAAAAGAATGGCCGCTAGGAAGTACTTGATAGAAAATGGTAAGCGAGCGTTACCAATAGACTCGATCCCAGATTCAAAAATCTCAAGTTTATCCTCTGTTTTTCGGTTTGGCCCAAGAAAATGGGTAGCTACTAAGGTTACCACAACGAACGCCATTGCTACTGAAAATTGGATGAGCAATGCAATGTAATCTATAGATTCAGTCATTATGTTTGATAGTTTTACTATTGATGGCCAAAATTAAGTGAATTACACTTATTACCCAAAATTAAGTCAAAGAAAGGGATAATGATTAATACTCATTTGAGATATGTTTAAGCTCTTTTATTCACTATGTAATACTCCAAAAGGCCTCTAAATGTTTGGATTTATATGACTAGTCTTTTGTGTTTTTTATCATTTGAAAAATCAGAGATAAAAGATATTTCCTTTATCTTTTATGTATCACTATAAGGATAACTTGAAAGAAAATGTAAAATGAGACCAAAATCACATCTAAAACGGTTGCAAAGAAGCTTTCCGTTTATGAAAGCATAATCAATAAAGATTGTTTTCAATAATGATTAGGCTGTCTAAAGGTAATACCTATCGCTATTCTGTAGGTATAAGCAGGTGGTTGATGCGTTTAGAAAATAAGGAATGTGCTCCAAAAAAAGCCTTGTTTATAATCATTATAAATTAATGCCTTTTAGGAAAAGTGACATTGGATTAAATTAACCAAATGGTTTTGGCAAAAAAAAACCACTATCAGATGACAGTGGTTGTAATATTAATGACGAACGCTATTATGCACCAATCTTATCAGTAACTCTTCCACATTTCAACATTTTATCTCCAAAATATGGATTTAAAACCTGCTCTTCTTTTGATAACCAATAAGCACCAGTATCATTAAAAGCCATAGGACAGTACTGCACGTATAATGTACCGCTGGCTAATTCCTGGCTTTTGAAGTGCTCGATCAGCGCATTGCTTACAGGGGAAAAAGCATCACGCTGCGCCTCTACATCATTGGTAGAAGCAATTTCTTCTACTTGACTCACTAGGTCTTCTGCTGCATCGGCATCTTTGAGAGATTGATGTAAATTTTTAGCTGCTGCTTGTGAAGCATCTGCATCTGTTTGCACTAAAGCGTCTTTAAGAACGATATACTTCTCAAAAACATCTTGCTGCTTGGCATCAGCCAATTGTGCACCTACAGGCTCCATGGACGCATTGGTTTCCTCAACTGCTGTGGTATCATTTTCTTGTTGGTTTTCGGTATTACCACCACAAGAAAATAAAGACAAAATAAACAAACCGATGAGTATCGGAATGATCAGTAATCTTAATAGGATGTTCATTTTTATATGGTTTAATTGAATTATCTGAGATCAACGATTTCAATTCCTGAATGTTTTGACGGATCAAATTTAAAATAACTATCTGCTAAATTTAAACTTCCATCAAACTTATCAATAGTATAAGTGTATTTGCTTCCATTTTTATCAAAAATAACCCATGAATGCAAAGTATTATTCTTCTGATCAATCTTCATCCTAATTTTGAAGAAGTTTAGGCTTTTATCGTCTGGAGTAAGGTCAATAATATGATATTTGGTTGACCCTTCGGTCTTCTCTTCCATATAATTGTACTGAAAACCGGTTTTGTAGGCATCAAAAATTTGACTTGGACTCAAATCATCTTCGTCAGCATAGTAATTATCAATATTTACCTCATTGAGTTCCTTCATAAAGGTCCACTGAGTTTTTGTATCGGTAATGATCTCTTGCCCCGCAATGTCCACTCTGTATTTATCTCCTTTTACGGCGATTTTACCTTTGAACTCTTCAGATATGTTTTCTTGTGGATTGTTTAATTGATAGGTAAACTCAGCTTTAAAGCTACCTTTATTTTTATAATACTCGCTCATTTTGTCGAGTATAGCCTTTGACTTGCTGTCACTCTGTGCAGTAACAGTAAAAATACTTAAGGTCATGATGGCAAACACTAACAATGTTGTTCTCATAATAGTAGGAAATAAATAAAGTGTAATGGTTTAAATAATCGTTAATACGAAAAGTTGTAGCTAAATAGTGTACTCATCCCTCATAAATTAAGAAAAAACGAGTTTATTAACTATTTATTTAAACTGTCCAAAAGTCGTTCCAAACTTTCCATGTCTTGGATTAAAACTTCTCTAGCTTTGGATCCTTCAAACGAACCAACGATACCAGCAGCCTCCAACTGATCAACAATTCGGCCTGCTCGATTATAGCCTAGTTTCAACTTACGCTGTATTAAAGACGTGCTTCCCTGCTGATGAGTTACGATGAGGCGCGCAGCTTCGTCAAACATACTGTCGCGATCGGATAGATCTACTGCACCCGGTTCGCTTGAGTCGTCACCCTCGTATTCTGGAAGCACATAAGCGGTTTCATAACCCCTTTGGCTACCAATAAAATCGCATACACGCTCTACTTCAGGAGTATCGACAAATGGACACTGCAATCTTATGATTTCAGAACCTTGACTCAAAAGCATATCGCCCATACCAACAAGTTGCTCCGCGCCCCCCGTATCAAGAATGGTACGAGAGTCAATTTTCGAAGTCACTCGGAAAGATAAGCGTGCTGGGAAATTGGCCTTGATGATCCCCGTAATTACGTTGACCGATGGTCGCTGTGTTGCCACCACCAAATGGATACCAACGGCTCGAGCCAACTGAGCGAGCCTAGCAATGGGTGTTTCTACTTCCTTACCCGCGGTCATCATCAGGTCAGCAAGCTCATCGATCACAAGTACAATGAAAGGTAAAAAACGGTGCCCTTCAAGAGGATTCAACCTACGCTTAATGAATTTCTGATTGTACTCTTTGAGGTTTCTACATCCGGCATCTTTAAGCAATTCATAGCGATTATCCATTTCTCTACATAGGGAATTGAGCGTATGAATCACCTTGGTGGTATCTGTAATAATGGCCTCTTCCGCATCTGGAAGTTTTGCCAAGTAATGTCTTTCTATCTTATTGAAAAGCGTCAATTCCACCTTTTTAGGATCTACCAAGACAAACTTGAGCTGAGAAGGGTGCTTTTTATACACTAGCGAGGTTAGCAATACATTGAGCCCAACCGACTTTCCTTGTCCGGTAGCTCCTGCCATAAGTAAGTGAGGCATCTTTGCTAGATCAGCTACAAAAACCTCATTAGATATCGTCTTACCCAATATAATTGGAAGATCTTTATCACTTTTCATGAACTTTTCGGTAGTGATTACCGCTCGCATTGGCACCATTTCTCGATTTTTATTCGGCACCTCAATACCAATTGTACCACGTCCTGGTATCGGTGCAATGATTCGGATACCCAAAGCTGAAAGGCTTAGCGCAATGTCATCTTCCAAATTTTTGATCTTAGAAATCTTAATTCCAGCTTCAGGCACAATCTCATAAAGCGTCACCGTTGGTCCAATCGTCGCCTTGATGTTCGAAATGCCAATCTTGAAATTTTCGAGTGTTGTGACGATCTTATCTTTGTTGCTTTCCAGTTCCTCCTTAGTCACATGAATTTGATTCACATCATACTCATCAAGTAAGTCTACCGTTGGATATTGGAAACTACTCAAATCTAAGGTAGGGTCATAGTTTTCTAGTTGATCTGTATTTACTTCTTCCTCTCCTTCTTCCACTTCCAGATCCAGTTTTTTGACAAGATCTTCAGATTGGCTTTTTTCTTCTTTTTCGTGGGATGAGGGGGTAAGCGGCCCCTCAATGTCTAATGTCAGCTCCGGCTTCGTCTCAGGCTGTGACTTCTTTTTTTGATCACCAAGTTCAAACTCCAGTTCATCCCCACCTTGTAAGGCCTTCTCTTCCTCTGCCTTTGCCTGTGCTTCTTTTTCTTCTGCCTCACGACGTTTCTTGAAAGCCAATTCTTCTTCCGGCGATTGTTCCGAACTTGCAAGATCGCTATCTTCTACATCCCTGCCTGACTTAAAGTCTAAGCTCACCGCCCCTAGGTGGGTGATATTGAAAAAGAAGATAATGAAAGCTATAAAGGCAAATAAAAGCAATAACAAGGTGCCCCAGCCTAAAAGTCCACTCAGAAGTAACGCATATTCGTAGCCAATGCCACCACTTAAGAAGCTCAACTCCCCTGCTCCATCGTAATTGAAAACAAAATAACCAAAGAAGAGCGAAATCCAGAAAAGAAAGAAAATCACAAATTTAAGCGTCTTGGTGGCAGGTAATATACGCAACTGAAAACTAAGCCTTACACCCAAAATGAATAAAAAGGGAACAATCAAAAGTGAGGCTACGCCAAACCACCTAAAAATAAGATAATGTGCCAAGAGTGCACCTGAAAGGCCTAACCAATTACTCACTTCTCTACCCGCCTCTCGTACTCCAGTATCTAAATAAGACTCTACAACACTTTGATCCGCAAATCCGGTTACCATATAGCTAATCATAGCTACAAAAAGGAAGAGCGAAAAAAAGATGATGAAAAAGCCAAAGCTAAGCTGAAATCGGCGATCTGTAAAAAATGACAGCTTCCCCTTTAAAGAAAAGGATGTTCCGCCTTTCTTTTTTTCCTTAGGCTTATTTTTAAATGTATTAGAGGTATATGCAGCCATGCTGTAATGCGATTTAAAACCAAATATGGGTAGTTGAAAAAAACTTTCGTACAGAAGGTAAAATTAACGAATTTCGGATGATATCCCTTCTTATTTGCTGAAATTTAAAAAGGACCAATAGTAATTCAATAATCAAATATTAGTAAAAAGTTAAGACCCAGATTTAGATTATCACTTAAGATGAAGGCATATAAAATGTTCACCTTTAAAAATTTGGACAGGGCCATATCAAAGTGTTAGCTTCAATTTTCCCAGCTATAAAAAAAAGATTTAGTCATTAACCACAGTTAAATTCTTTTCGATAAAGAATAATTTTGAACTTAGGCGAGCGGTATTGAAAATTTACTTACATCATTAATTTTTATGCTTATCCGCATCATTACATCAATAGATAAGCGCTTTGAAAAGACACAAATACTTAAGTTGTGACGCCCTTTCAGTCCTGAATGCATGCTTTCTACTTTTCACAGGGCTTCACCCTGTGCTTTGCTATATTGCGCCTTCAGCGCTTTTAAGGAATAATAGTTCCTTTGAAACTTAGGGTGCAAACAAGCAGATATGCATATTAATTTTTGTCTTAAAGAATTTTACCGATGTTTAAATAATCCTCAACTAATTTTACGATCGTAGTTTTAAGCAGGTCGTTGAATTGGACATCGTCCAATTAATCCGTTTTCCGACCTGCAACGGCAAACAATCCTGTGGCATACTAAACCCAAAGTTATGATATATTAAAAAAATGAGCGCTGAGTATCGACCACAGAGGTGCACCCACGTAAAGAAAGTGACTAGATCTTTGTCTGTATCATCATAGCGCTGGTCACGAAAGTTTGATTAGCCGAACAAAGATAGTGGCTTTAGCCAAATTATGCAGCCGTGAAATATTTCAAACAAATTATGATATATGCTTGTACATTCGAACTACTTGTAGGCTGTAATAGCCTTATATAAAAGATCTAATTGTGTAGATCCTATATGACCACCCTCGGGGTCTTTCCATCCATTTAAAAAATGATTTTTTCCACTAAGTAAAGTAAAATTGCCCTTAATATGGCGTCAGGCAGAATAACTTTTCGATCAACCAGTAAAACGAAAGCAAATTTTCAACTGCAAAATATTCTAGGATGAAACTATTGTCAGAAATAAATAAGCTGAGCTAGTTTTAGTAAGAACCACCCAATATATGTAATGACATACAATAATTCAAATATAAAACCAATCTATATTTTATAAGACGGTTGTAAATACATGATAAAACCTAATACCATCTTTGAATTCCTACAAATAATACGAACGCTATCATCTAACCTATTACCGTATATTAAAAGAATGACGGTAATGATGTACATTCTCAATGGATAGTAAGCCTCAACGAGCTATTTTCGCAAAATAAGACGAGAGGTCGAGAGCGTTATCATTCCACCCTAAAAATGAGAAAGAATAATATGCTTGATTACAAAAAATCGATACGAACAGCATAAAAGTAAATTATGCATCTATCCGATTTAAAAATTTATAGCTCAATCTTAGAATAGCGTTCATATAAAACGCTGGAATAAAAGTATATTTGTGACTGATTTTAATAAAGCATTATCCAAAATCACATCAAATAGCCTACACAGCATGAATTATTTATCAGCAGAGAAGTTAAGCAAAGCTTATCAACATAAAGTACTCTTCGAAGAACTGAGCTTCGGTATTGAAAAGGGAGAAAAAATTGCACTCATTGGAACGAATGGTACTGGTAAAAGTACTTTATTGAAAATCATTGCAGGGCAGGAAAGTGCAGATGCCGGTGAGGTTCAGCTCAATAAATCTATTAAGGTGGGCTATTTACCACAACAATCACAATTTGAAGGGAGTCAAACTATTCTTGAGACGGTACTAGCTGCTGATAATGCGGACATGCAGGCGCTTAAAAAATATACTTTTGCGCTCGAAGGTATAGAGGGTTATGACTTAAATGAAGCTTTGGAAGAAATGGAAAACCGTAATGCATGGGATCTTGAGGCGAAGGTGAAGGAAATTCTTGGTCACCTCGACCTGCATCAGCCGTCCATTAAGGTAGGAGTACTTTCAGGTGGCCAATTGAAGCGAGTAGCATTGGCTAAAACCCTACTTGGCCAGCCAGACTTCATGATACTAGATGAGCCTACCAACCACTTGGACCTGCAGCACATCGAATGGCTAGAAAACTACCTCGCTCAAAGCAAGGTGACCTTACTTATGGTTACTCACGACAAGTACTTTCTAGAGAATGTAACCAACCACATTTTCGAATTAGAATTTGGAAAACTATATAAGTATAAAGGTTCATATACCTATTTTCTAGAGAAAAAACAGGAAAGAGAAGAAAGAGAGCAAGCGGAAATTGGAAAAGCAAAGAATCTGCTCAAGAAAGAGATGGAATGGCTACGCCGTCAACCTAAAGCAAGGGGTACGAAGGCAAAATATAGAGTTGATGCAGTAGAAGAAATACAGAAGAAAGCTACTTCAGGTCAAAAGGAACAAGACATTGAACTTCAAGTACAAGGGAGACGTCAAGGAAAGAAAGTAATTGAATTAGAAAACATTAGTTTCTCTTATCCTGATGGCAAAGAGATGATTCAAAATTTTAGCTACATCTTTAAACGTGGGGAAAAACTAGGAATCATTGGCCCCAATGGATCGGGTAAAACAACCTTTTTAAAATTACTTACGGGAGAGTTACAGCCTACAGCAGGTCAAATAGACAAAGGAATTAACACTAAAATTGGATATTATAAACAGCAAGATCCTAATTTCGACGAGAGTAAACGCGTGATTGACGTAATTACAGAGATTGCGGATCAGATTGAAATCAGCAAAGGGATATTCATTAGTGCATCACAAATGCTTGAAAAATTTCTGTTTACGCCAAAGCAACAATACAATCTAATCAAGGTATTGAGTGGTGGGGAGAGAAGAAGACTATCTCTTCTTCAGGTGCTTATGGGAAATCCTAATTTTTTAATACTCGATGAGCCAACCAACGATCTTGACCTTCAGACTCTTGGCGTACTAGAAGAGTTTTTAATTGACTTCCCTGCGTCAGTACTGATGGTATCTCACGATCGCTACTTTATGGATAAGCTAAATGATGGCCTACTAGTATTTAGTGCAGATTCAGGAGATGTTGTTCACTTTCCAGGAAACTATACAGACTATAGAGAGCAAAAAAAGGAGGAGGAAGCTGAGCAATCAGATCAAAAGAAATCGAGTGCAAAGCCAGTCAGTAAAGACTCTACATCAAGTAAAGGATCAGATAATCTCTCTAAGAACCTGTCATACAAAGAGAAAAGAGAATACGAGAGTCTTGAGAATGAAATTGCAGTGCTTGAACACGAAAAAGAGGAGCTTGTGAGTTTGCTTAACAAAGAGGGTAACAACCATGAGCAATTGCTTGAATATAGTAAGCAGATAGAACACATAGAGGCTACACTGGAGCAGAAAACAGATCGCTGGTTAGAACTGGCAGATAGAATGTAGCCAAATTGTCAATCATTCGTTGGGATAATATATAAAAGCTCAATTGCTATTATTGGAATAAAAATAAGGTAAACATGAACCAGAAATTCACAGGCACTGAAAATTACATTGCTGACAAAGGACTTAAGACTGCAGTAAACGCATCTATAGCATTGGGAAAACCTTTATTAGTAAAGGGAGAGCCTGGAACAGGTAAAACAATGCTTGCATTTGAACTATCAAAGGCATTAGATAAGCGTATGATTACGTGGCATGTAAAAAGTACTACGACAGCGCAACAGGGGTTATACGAATATGATGCTGTGTCTAGGCTGCGCGACAGCCAATTAGGAGATGATCGAGTAAACAATATCGAAAACTATATCAAAAAAGGGAAGTTGTGGGAAGCATTTCAAGCAGATGAGCAAGTCATCTTATTGATTGATGAGATTGATAAGGCTGACATAGAGTTTCCTAATGATCTGCTGCAAGAACTTGATCGAATGGAGTTTTACTGTTACGAACTTGACACAACCATTACTGCAAAGCATCGCCCAATCATCATCATTACCTCCAATAATGAAAAAGAACTCCCAGATGCCTTTTTAAGAAGATGCTTTTTTCACTACATCCAATTTCCTGACGCTGATATTATGAAAGAAATTGTGGATGTCCATTTCCCATCCTTGGAGAAACAATTATTTAAGCAGGCGGTGGAAAAATTTTATGAGATTAGAGATATTTCTGGTCTTAAAAAGCGACCTGGTACGAGTGAAATGATCGATTGGCTAAAACTACTCACCATGGATCGACTAGCTGCTAAAGAATTGGGGGAAGTTAGCGATCTAGGCGATATCCCTTACATCGGCTCAATTCTAAAAAATGAACAGGACATGAAAAGAATAGCATTTGAAGCGAAAGGAAGAGGGTTTAGATAGAAATGTTATCTTAAGCCATAACATTTGATGTCAAATTAATGTTGATCCTAGCGGAATCATTGATTTATATACTTAACTGAAAGGTTTCAGATCATTTCGTATTCTTTAGTATTATTTTAAGAAAATATATTAAAAAAAAGCGAAGTGCTCTCGCTTTTTTTAATTTCTATCGCTTTATATTTTTAAGATTATATCACTGTACCAAAA
>JAFIEW010000085.1 GCA_020832375.1 Cyclobacteriaceae bacterium | reverse complement strand
GTTAAATGCAGCGAAGCGTTTGATTTTGAAGTATTTTTAGCTCGGAATAGAAATTGTAATGCATATTCCGGGTTTAAAGTAGTTGACGAGTAGAATAAATACCTAAAGTGGGTTGAATGGCTTAGCCAAAAGCAATGAAATTTTGTGTGATCAGATGATCAATTAAGCATCCACCGTTTCAGTGGTCCTTTTCGACTTTCTGTAAAGGAAATTATTAAAGATATTACGCTTGGCAAATCTGTAGGGCTTATCAGCGTTGAATAATTTGGCGAATACGTTTTTATTCACACCAAAATACTCATAGGTGTTACCATCTAAAAATGTAATCTCCAGTAACATACTTTTATGCTTAAAATCGACAATTGCTGACTCTGTAGTAGTTTTTGTATACTCACTTAAATTAGCCTCCTTCGTTTCTGGAGCAATACTAATAAGAAAATGATAACCATCAATGATCTGAATGCTTTTCAATTCGGCTTCTTTCTTCATAGGATCGTTCTCCTGAAATTTATCCGGATGCCATTCTTTAACTAGACTTCTGTAAGTAGACTTCAATTGCTTCAGGTCGATGGGACCTTCCACATTAAATAATTTTTTGTATTCTTTGATACGCTTCATAAAGGGGTTGATAGAATTATTTGGCGAAGGTAAGCAATTAATATTTAGAATAAACCATTGTTGATAAATAGCACTTAGAATGTGGATGAAGATCCAGCAAGAAGCATTTAAAAATCACAACAGTATGAAATTAGATTTTTATTTTAGAGGTTCCTTAAAACAAAGCCGAAAAGGTCATGTTTTGTAATATATAGTAAATACGTACAAAATTTCTGCCTTAGAAATAACCCTTCAATTGGTTTAAAACGTAAAAATCAATTAGCTGTGATTAGTTCGACTTCAGCCCTTATTAGATATGATGCATCCAAACTCCTCAATTTCCGACTATTTAGAACAACACTTTTCCAATTTTGAACAAGCACTTAAAGATGAAATTATCAATGAGGGCGATCTTGTAGAATTTCCAGCTGATGAATTGCTCATGGACATTGGACAAGAAGTAGAAGTGATTCCCCTTATTGTATCCGGATCAGTAAAAGTATTTCGGGAAGACGAGGAAGATAACGAGGTATTTCTATACTATTTAGAACCGAGCGAAGCCTGTGCTATCACACTGATTTGCTCTGAAGTAGGTGGCACATCAAAAATTAAAGCAATTCCTGCCGAAGACACCAAGGCCATCGTCATGCCTATTGAGAAGATGGACATATGGATGAAAAAATACAATTCATGGTACCTCTTTGTAATGACCTCGTATCAGTATCGTTTTGATGAATTGCTTAAGTTTGTTGACAGTGTCACCTTCCGCAGAATGGACGACCGACTACTAGATTACCTCAGAAAAACTGCCATCGCCAACAATAGTCCGATCATCAAAGAAACCCAACAGAGCATTGCTCAAGAGCTTCATTCCTCACGAGAAGTAGTTGGGAGGCTCTTAAAAAAACTGGAACAAAAAAAAGTCATTGCCTTTTCTAGAAATCAAATAGAGTTGCTCGATTTTCAACCTTAACAAACAAAACAATGGATCAGTGGGTAAATATTTGCATCATTGGATGCGGATGGGTAGGAGAAGCTTTTGCAGATGAATGCCTTAAAAAAAATCTACATGTAGCTGGTAGCTCAAGATCTACAGAAAAACTGGCTCGTTTCAAAGAGAAAGGTATCTTGCCCCTGCATATAAACCTTGAGGGCGAGACAACCATTAAACTCCCTTTCAAGACCATCGATTTTCTAGTAATCGCCATCCCCCCCGGAAGAAAAATGTTTGGTGATGAAAAACATCCCAAGCAAATGCAGCAATTGAAAGAGGCCTTAGAAAACACAGATGTGAGGCAATTGGTTTATATAAGTAGCACATCCGTTTACCCAAGTGAACCGAATCATTATAATGAAGATAGTAGTACGGTAGGCGGTGCAGAGGCAATCAAAGCGGGTGAAAAAATAGCCAAAGAAATAAGCACAAACTGCACCATCCTAAGGGCAGGCGGCCTGATGGGTTACGACCGACGTGTTGGTCGTTATTTTGCAGGCAAAGAAGGTACAATAAAAGTATCAGGCGTAGTCAACTATGTGCATCGAGATGATGTGGTACAAGCACTTTTCAAGGTAATGGAAAACCTTCCGCTTTCTGAAACATTCAATCTAGTGAGCCCCGTAAATGCCAATAAGGAAGAGGTCATCCAAAGAAGCTGCGAGCGACTCGGTTTGGAAGCCCCTCAAATGGACTACGATCCTTACGAGCGACGAATTGTAAGTGGTGAGCGCATATCAGATGTTTTAGCTTTCAAGTACCAGCACAGCGATCCTCGCGATTTTGCCTAGTAGGGGATGAGGGTCTGAGTTCAGCTCCTAGTTCAATTCAGACTCTACGAGTAGCTTACCGCTGAGCCTAATAAGGTTAATTTCCGAAACTTTGGTTTCGAAGGATGCATCTAAAAGGCGAGATTGCGCCTCAACAGCATTTCTTTGAGCCTCACGATACTCTAATGGAGTGGCATTTCCCAGTTTATAACGCTCAAGTGCTATTTCCTCATTTTCCTTGGCTACATCGAGGTTTTCACTTTCGAGCCTATACAGCTCCAAGTTTTTCTGATAGGTGATGTAGGCCTTACGCAATTGAGCTAGTAACCTAAGCTCTGTTTCTTCAAATTGCAGACGACTGTTATCTACCTCTATTTTAGCATTCTGAATCTGACGATTCAAATTGAAACCATTAAAAAGATTGTATCGCAGCGCAACACCATAAGTGAAACCGTAGGCTGTAGATTCAGTTACGAAACCAACCGGATTGGTATTTCTTCCCAAGGTATAATTTGATATAAGTTCAATTTGAGGAATGCGAAGCGCATTCAACTCCCTGCGTTGATAATCTGATATACCCAGTTGATATCTCACCACTTTCAACTCTCTATTTGAGCTGTAAAAGTCATCTTCTAACTGATCAAACCGCAGGCTGTCACTAAATTCAATCTTACTCTTCAGGTCAAAGTCTTCATCGAGAGAGGTAGTAAGCAGTTCATTAAGGTCAATTTTTGCGGATTGTAAGGCTTCTTTTTGTGAGATGAGAGCAGCGCGATCAGCATTATAGTCAACTTGAGCAGCCAGAAAATCAAGCTTTGATCCTGAGCCTATTTCATATCGGTTTTCAGCGATTTTTTTCCTTTCCTCGCTATTTTTTAGCGCCTCTTCAAATACGCGTAAGCGCTCTTGCTCTACAATGATAGAATAGTAAGCGCCAGTAATATCCGCAATCAGTTGTTCTGCAGCAATTTGAAAGTTAAGCCCTCCGACTTCCTTTTCGGTGCCGAGTCTTTCATAAGCAATAAACATCCGGTTGCCATCAAATAGTGTCCAGTTAAAAAAGGCACCCGAAGTAAAGTTAGTCGGCCTAATACCTGTTTCACTGATTTGATCACCATTGGCAAAAGTACCTGAAAAGGAATTAATTGAATAATCCTGTTCTGCCTGCAAATCTATCGTAGGTAGGAAACCTGCGTTACCTCTATCATGATCATTTTTTGTGATCTGAAAATTATTTTCAGCAATTCTTACTGTAAAGTTATTCTGCAGTCCAATTCTGATTGCCTCTTCAAGAGTAATGTCACTTTGAGCCTTAAGCCCAGTATTATTCACTATGCAAAGTGCTAAACTCACCAAAAGGATTCTCACAATATTAATGTCCATGTAAATACTGACTGATTTTAAAACCTTGCTACTCTTTTTTCTTTACCTGTCAAATATGATAGGATGGCTGGTATGACGAAAAGCGTAAGGATTGATGAAAACAACATCCCGCCTATTATCGCTATACCCATAGAAACCCTACTTTCAGAGCCTGAACCCAGTGCTAAAGCAATAGGTAAAATTCCTAAAATGGTAGAGAGGGATGTCATAAGTATGGGTCTAAATCGAGAAACGGCAGCACCTTTGATCGCTTCCATCATCTCTTCTCCTCGAGCTTTTCTTTGATTGGCAAATTCTACGATCAAAATACCATTTTTCGTCACTAGCCCGATGAGCATAATGATACCGATTTGACTGAAGATATTCAGTGTCTCACCAAAAAGATAAAGTGAGCCTAAGGATCCCACCAAGGCCAATGGCACTGTAAACATAATTACTAATGGATCCTTAAAGCTTTCAAACTGCGCCGATAAAACCAAATAGATAAGTACCAAAGCAAAAACAAAAGCAAAAACGAGCGAACTTCCACTTTCTCTAAACTCCTTAGATGTTCCGGTCAAGTCTGTTAAGAAAGTTTCGTCTAGCACATCAGCGGCGATTTCGTCCATTACATCAATACCATCACCAATAGTATAGCCTTTTGCCAAGCCTGCCGAAACAGTGGCCGAAACATATCTATTATAGCGATATAGCTGAGGGGGTGTGCTTGTTTCAACAGCACTTACTAAATTATCTAGTTGTATGAGTTGTCCCCGATTATTTTTTACATAAAGTGAGGTAAGGTCAAGAGGTTCGTTTCTATTTTCACGATCCATCTGTCCAATGATTTGATATTGCTTACCATCCATGACAAAATAACCATAGCGCTGTCCACTAAAACCGAACTGCAAGGTTTGAGCAACATCCCTCACTGAAACCCCTAAATTACGAGCCCTATCTCTATCAATTTCGATACGAAGCTCAGGTTTATTGAATTTTAGATCTAAATCCACAAAACTAAACGCACCGCTCTCCTCTGCCTTAGATACAAAGGCTGGTAAAACTTCTTTTAGTTTTTCTAAGTTTGATGCTTGAATTACATATTGTACCGGTAGACCACTTCTGCGCCCACCAATGGTCTGTTGTTGTACTACAAAAGATCTTGCCCCTGTAAAATTACTTATATCAGGGGTAATATCGTCTACTATTTGCTGCTGCGACCTTTCTCTTTCAGACGCATCGACCAGAATAGCTCGCAAAAAGCCTGAATTTACTGCGCTAGTAGCCCCAAAACCAGGGGAGGTAACCGTAATAATACCCGCCTTTTCGGGTATATTTTCATTTACATATTCAATAAGTTCGTCCAGATAAGCGTCCATATATTCGAAAGTAGCACCTTCCTGTCCACTTACAGTGATTCTAAAATCGTTTCGATCTTCTAGTGGTGCCAACTCACTCTGTAGAGCGTTAAATAACTGATAGATCAAACCTAAGCTAACTACCAAGAATACAAAGCCCAACCATCTCACTTTCATAAATGCACTCAGCAGATTTGAATATTTATCATTGAGCCACTCAAATGCCGGTTCGGTCTTAGCGTATAGCCAATTCGGTTTTTCACTCTTTTTCAATATTCGGGAGCATAGCATGGGGGTAAGCGATAATGCAACAAAGGAACTGATGATCACCGCTCCAGCCACTACCACTCCAAACTCTCGGAAAAGACGCCCTGTAATACCATCTAAAAAGATGATCGGCAAAAATACAGCTACCAAGGCAACTGTGGTTGATATTACCGCAAAATAAATTTCTTTTGATCCTAAGATGCCCGCTTCCATGGGTTTAATGCCCGACTCGATTTTGGCATATATGTTTTCTAAGACTACAATCGTGTCATCTACTACCAAACCTATCGCCAAGACAATGGCTAATAGAGTTAGTATATTGATGGAAAAGTCAAAAAGATACATGATGAAAAATGTACCAATCAATGCAATCGGAATAGTTACTACCGGAATAAGGGTAGTCCTGAAATCTCGCAAAAAGAAAAATATGATTAAAACTACTAAAGCAAAAGCAACTACAATTGTCTGGATTACCTCATCGATTGAATCTTGGATATAAGTAGTTGTATCAAAACCTATACCCAAAGTAATATCATCAGGTACATCCTTTTTGATGATCTCGAGCCTTTTGTAAAATTCTTCTGCGATTTCAAGCGAGTTTGATCCAGGAAGTGGAATGAGAACAGTTCCTACCATAGGTACTCCATCACGCTTCAAAACAGTTCTTAGGTTTTCTGCACCCAACTCCGCCCTGCCTACATCTTTAAAGCGAACTACATTATCACCATCTTCCTTGATGATCATTTCTTCAAATTCATCAGCAGAGGTCAGTCGCCCCATGGTTCGAACGGTCAGCTCTGTATTTAAACCCTCTACTAAGCCCGAGGGCAGCTCAATATTATTTTCCTCTACAGCATTATAAACATCTACGGGGGTAAGATCGAAAGCTGCTAGCGACTGCGCATCAAGCCAAAGCCGCATGGCATATCGCTTTTCTCCCCAAATCGTCACTTCACTAACACCCGGTATGGTTTGAAACCTTTCTTTAAAAAGATTTTCTGCTAAAGCAGATAGCTCCAAGGTGCTTCTACTGTCTGACCGAATGTTTAAAAATACGATTGGGTTAGAATCACCATCAGCTTTGGTAACAATAGGCGGATCTGCATCTTGTGGTAGGTTTCTCACGGCCCTAGATACCTTGTCTCGAACATCATTAGCTGCAGCTTCTAAGTCTACTCCCAAATCAAATTCTACAGTGAGCGTACTGCGCCCATCTCTACTTACAGAAGTGAGTGACTTTATTCCCGCAATACCATTAACAGACTCTTCTAGAGGCTCTGTAATTTGAGATTCTATTACGTCAGCATTGGCACCTGTATAAGTAGTAGAAACGGTAATAATAGGTGGGTCTACACTAGGGTATTCTCGAACGCCCAAATAGCTATATCCAATTACACCAAATAGCACGATGGTAATAGAAAGCACAATAGCTAATACGGGTCGATTAATACTTACTTCCGATAAACTTGCCATAATATTTTAGTCTTCTAGTACCCTAACTTTAGAATTTTCTTTCAGCTGCAAAATGCCAGTTCTAGCAACTTTTTCTCCAGCTGATAGGCCAGAGACTATTTGTACTCTTTTGTCTTCTCTTATTCCTATAGTTACCTTTCTTTCTTCTGCACGGTCCTCCTCATTGATCACAAACACCTTATGTCCGTCAAGCTCAGGAATTACAGCTTCTGTTGGTAGCATGATCGCATTATTTTGACGATCAAGTACCAGTTGTATTCTTGCAAACTGACCTGGAAAAAGCTTCTCCTCTCTATTACTACTGAGCGCTCGTACTGTAAGCGTTCGAGTAGCTAGGTCTAAGCGCTTTTCTGTAGCATACACCTCTCCAGTAAAATCTTGATCTTGCCCTTCTGCACGAAAAGTAATTTTCGCACCTTTTTGTACATAGTTACTGTACTTGCCAGGTACTGAAAACTCTATTTTTACAGGTTGTATATCATAAAGGGTTGTAACTACGCTGCCTGGGGTAAGATAAAAACCCTGACTTACCTCTCGTAGACCAACGTATCCTGAAAAAGGTGCTCTGATAGTCTTTTTCTCTATCTCAGCCTCTAAAATTAAAATATCTGCTTTGCTACTTTCAAATTCAGTCAGTACTCTATCATATTCCTCTTGGCTAATCGCCTCTCTTTCTAGCAGTCTTCTTTGACGACTTTCAGAGTCTTCTAGAAGCCTTTTGCTTAGCTTAAGTTTATCTAAATTAGCCATTTCCTCATCTACCCTCATTCTTGCAAGTACTTGACCCTTTTTCACTGCTTGGCCTTCACGGAAATTAATTTCAGTGATAATACCTGCCACTTCTGCAGATATTTCTACTGATTCATTGGCTAGTATGGTTCCGGTGAGGCGCAGATTGCGGTCGAGTACCTCTTCTTTTACCTCCACTACAGCAACGGGTATTTCTTGCGCTTGTCGCTCTGTAGAAGGTGCAGCGATTTTACCTTCTTGCCCGCTATTTAACCTAGGGTAAACGTAAAGAAAGGCAACAATTACCACTATGATAACAACAAGGATGATTTTGGAAAGCTTTGTCATAATAGAATCAACTCTCGATATAAAGCTGTGTTTTTAATTTTTTCAGGAAATAATATAAAATGAAAAGCAAGATACAAAGAGGGATCAAGAGGATGGCATCTTGTTATACTAGCGGTAGTAATTGTCGATCTTCGGTGTTACAACATCTTATACAGCTCAACAATTTTATTCTGTCAAAGAGTGATTACTCAAAAGAATTTTCTTTTTACCATTAAAAGAACTATGATTTAAGAAAGTCAATTGACAACTTATTAAAAGCCTCTGGTTTATCTACATTGCATACATGACCGCAATCATCAATAACCTTAATGTCGGAGAAGGTATGTTCTGACGCCATCTGTCTGACTGGGGGCAAAAACATGTGATCTTGGTCGCCCATAATATATAGGATGGGAATATTAAGCTCTTTTTCTCTGAAGTATTTCCAGAGTGGATTGACATCTCTAGTCAATTTAAACCAACGCATAAACTCAGCCTGAGCTACCCTTTTTGCGTCTTTAATGAAAAGATTTCTTGAATGAGCATGTGCTTTACGAGGCAAAATCACAAAAGCAAACAGCTTGTACAGCCACATAAATGGGACTAACTTTTTTACTAAATGACCCATTCTTACGAGAAACCTACTTCTTAAATCAAATCGTGTTACCGCTCCTCCAAGCACCATTTTAGAGACTCTACTGGGTGCTATTTCAGCGATAGACCTTACGATAATTGTACCTAGCGATATTCCAACAAAATGAGATTTTTCTATCTGTAAATGGTCTAATACATCCACCACGTCTTGAGCAATCAGTTCAAAGCTGTAATTATTGGATATATAGGAGTGGATAATATCTGCAGATTTCCCATGGCCTCGCAAATCAACTAATAATACATTATACTCAGCTCTGAAATCTTTAAGCTGCCGAAACCAAATAGACGAACTTCCCCCAGCACCGTGGATAAAAGTAACCCATTCTTTTGAGGTAGGATGAATGTATTTTTTATGATATAGCATAATGGTTAAAACGCAAATATAGTCAATTATATGCCTTAAACTGAATCGAACTTAAAAAGTTCTTGCTCATTGATTTAGAAATTTTATCCGTTTGAATAGCGCAAGCATTATTAAAATACAAAATCACTTTTTAGAAAATAGTATTCCATCTCAGTTTTAACTAACTTCGTAAAAAGTCAGATTTACATGGAAAAAGCAAAAATCATACTAAATCGCTCTCAAATACTCAATAAGGCGAGAAGAATCGCTTTCGAAATCATTGAAAACAACTTTACTGAAAGCGCTCTCGTGTTAATAGGCATAAAAGGTAATGGCCTTAGACTTGCCAAGGCCATATTTAAAATCATAGAAAAAGAAAGTGATTTAAAGATCTTTTTATTGGAAGCTCATCCCTCGCAAAAAAATGCAGCGAATGCAGAGATTATATTTCATACAGCGGATAATAATGGCATCGCCAATCATCTAAGTATGGTAATCGTAGATGATGTTCTGAATACAGGTAGCACCATGATGGCAGTGATCAATCAATGCCTCAAATATCACCCTAAAAAAATTGAAGTAGCGGTATTGGTTAATAGACAGCATATCGTCTACCCCATTGCTGTGAAATATACAGGATTGGCATTAGCTACTACCCTTCAAGACCATATAGAAGTAAAACTCGAAGACGACCATGAAGTCGCTCTCATTCATTAAATTTTAATCCTTACATCGCTTATAAACTATGGAAGAAGTTTTTAATTTATTAGAAATTAACCCTGAAACAATCGTTCAATTAATTTTTGACATTTCAAAAGCCGGTCTAGTACTATTCATCGGTTTTTGGTTAATTAACAGATTCAAAGGTATACTTAGTACATTTTTTGAAAAGCGAGACCTTGATGCATCTCTCAGACCATTTTTACTTCGCGTTCTTGGAGTTACCTTAAAAGTCACTTTGCTAATCGCAGTAATTTCGATGTTAGGGGTAGAGACTACCTCATTTATTGCCTTACTAGGTTCGGCCGGTTTAGCGGTAGGTTTGGCACTTCAAGGAAGTTTATCAAACTTCGCTGGAGGAGTGATTATATTAACAGTTAAGCCTTTTCGCAAAGGTGACTTTATTACCGTATCTGGTGAATCCGGTACTGTAGAAATGATCAATATCTTTAATACTCAAATACGAACCCCAAATGGTCAGATTATTTACATGCCCAATGGCTCTCTAGCCAATAGTGTAGTTACAAATTTTAGTAAAGAAGATAATCGAAGACTAGTGTTTGTAGTAGGTATAGGCTACAGTAGCGATATCGCTAAGGCAAAAACTATCTTAAGGCGACTGGTAGATGAAGATGAAAGGGTGCTACAAGAGCCCGCTCCAAGCGTTGTAGTCAGTGAGCTTGGTGATAGTTCTGTAGATATTTCAGTCAGAGTATGGACCCACAGGGACAACTATTGGGGACTGAACTTTGACCTTCATGAAAAGACTAAAATCACATTTGATCAAGAAGGAATCCAAATTCCATTCCCGCAAAGAGATGTGCATTTACACCAAACAAAGCCTTAAAACTAAAAAAATTGCTTTTTGATCTTGATTTAAGCAAGTTTTTATCGGATTGTTGATGAATCTTACTAATTTGCGATATTGTGATGAAAATTGATCCTGCATTAGCATGAATACAAAAGCCTCAGAAACTGATTTACAGCAAAAAATACACCTTTTGGAGGAGTCACTTCGCTCCAAGGAAGCTGAGATCAACTCCCTTACTGAAAAAGTAAAGGTATATAATGATGCGGCTAAAATAAGTCAGGAAGGCTTTTGGACTTATGATGTCACTCAAAAGGAAGGCTTTCTCTCTACCTCTTGGAAAGAGCTTTTAGGCTATTCTGACAACGATATTCATTCTTCTGATTTTTGGGTGTGGGAATCATTACTTCATCCGGATGACCGAGAAAAGGTGATCGAACACTTTAATAGCTGCATACTCTCCAAAAACACGGAATATGTCTCTGAGTTTAGACTACGTCATAAAAACTTAGGCTACATCTGGATTTCCTCTAAAGGCGCGATATTACGTGATAAAGAGAGTAAAGCAAGCACCATCACTGGAGTCCATAAAAAAGTAAATATCGATAAAGAGGTAGAAAGCAAGCTTATCGCTGATACAAAGCGCTTTTCAAATCTTTATGACAATTCACTTTTTGCCATCTTCAGATCAATATTGGCAACAGGAGAAATCATCTTCACCAATTCAAAATTTTGGGAATTATTCGATATTTCGTCGAAAGAAACGGTAAGCACTCGTGATTTTTACAAAAACCAAGAAGACAGGGAAGATATAGTCAAAGAACTATTGGAAAAAGGCTTTATAGAAAAAAGAGAAGTCGAGATAGTCACTGCTAAAGGTGAAAACCGATGGGTCTCATTTGCTGCGACTTACTCCCCAGAAACGGATATTATTGAGGCAATTGTTATCGACATCCATGATACAAAGCTTAGCCTTGTAGAGCTTCAAAAAGTAAATTTTGAACTTGATAATTTCATTTATCATGCCTCTCATGACTTGAGATCTCCACTGAGATCGATTTTAGGACTTCTCAATATCTTAGGAAAAGAGAGCTCTCCTAAAGGTCGAGAGACCGTTATTGAAATGATTGAGGGAAGTATTAAAAGACTGGATGATCTTGTAATGGATCTGTTAAGCATGTCGCGTAATAGTCGCACTTCAATTGATAAGGTTGATATTAACTTCTTAACAGAAATTAACAATAGTGTTAATAACTTTTATCATGAACTGGAGGCTAAGAAAAATCTTCAAATCAAATACTCAATTAGACATGCTAATCGATTTAAATCTGACCTTACTCGCTTAAGAATTATACTCAACAACCTTATTTCTAACGCAATAAAGTACCGTAGTTACGAACGTGAAATGTCGACTATTTTTATTGGCGTAGAAGTAAATGAAGATAATGCTGTTTTTAAAATTGAAGATAACGGCCTTGGAATACCCGCTGATAAGCAAGAGGCTATCTTTGATATGTTTTATCGCGCTAGCGAACAAAGTGAAGGCTCAGGTTTAGGATTGTATATCGTAAAAAACGTCTTAGAAAAAATCGGCGGTAAAATTCAAGTTCAGTCTGAAGAAAATGTAGGAACAACATTTACTGTAACTGTTAAAAACTTTTATGCAGAAGAACAGTAAAACCAGTAACCAGTTTCAACAAGAATACCGTCTTATCGTTTTCTTTTTTAAAACCGAAGCTTAGGTGCTTTTCTTTAAAGTTTAGCCACGTTTGCGAACCAGGTTTTTCCTTTCATTATTTGTTAAATACGAAGAATTAAAATTTTCTCATGTCTATTCACAAATCAGATATCAAAAAAATCACGACTCATCAGCTCCAAGAGATGAAAAATCGGGGTGAAAAAATCTCAATGCTTACCGCCTACGATTATTCTATGGCTGGTATTATTGACAAAGCAGGCATTGACGTAATCCTCGTTGGCGACTCTGCAAGCAATGTCATGGCAGGACATGAAACAACTCTCCCAATCACTTTAGACCAAATGATCTATCATGCTTCCTCAGTAGTAAGAGCCATCGATAGATCTCTAGTGGTTGTAGATATACCTTTTGGTAACTATCAAAGCAACTCCTCTGAGGCACTTCGCTCCGCTATAAGAATCATGAAAGAATCTGGTGCTCACTGTGTAAAAATGGAAGGGGGTAGTGAAATTCAAGAATCAGTAAAAAGAATCATCAGCGCTGGCGTACCCGTGATGGGTCACCTTGGTCTTACACCACAGTCGATTTTCAAATTTGGAACCTACACCGTAAGAGCAAAAGAAGAGGCTGAGGCTGAAAAATTACTGGAAGATGCAAAACTATTAGAAGAACTAGGCTGCTTTGCAATTGTCCTAGAAAAAATACCCTCCAGCTTAGCAAAAAGGGTTGCTGAAGAAATTAAAATCCCCATTATAGGTATTGGAGCTGGGCCCCATGTAGACGGTCAGGTGCTTGTAATGCATGACATGCTAGGCATCACACACGAATTCAGACCGCGATTTCTACGACGGTATACAGACATCCATAATATTATGACAGACGCAGTAAGTAGATACATTGAAGACGTAAAGTCCAATGACTTTCCCAATGAGTCTGAGTCTTATCAGTGAGTGACTTGAATGTATTTACAACGCATTCTCCTATGATGTTTTAGCTGATGAAAATGATAATATGCCCATTTGATCCGCTATATTCTTAAGATGAGTTGCTCGGCAATTAAGTTTATCTTTAAAAAAATTTTAGCCTATAGCGGTTTTAAACCAAGGACTGTGAATACCCTCGGCCAAATGCGATTGACAGTAGACAATGGCTACCTGGCACACCCGATTAATGTTAAAATATAGATAAGGCTTGCTTAAAAAATCCCAAGTACTATGAACAAGTACTACGGATTAGAGGTGGCACAAACTAAACTTGTTTTTATAGATAGAAACAGGTTAATGCTTGGCTAAGCTTCAAAATGTCTGATTGAAACATTTTAATGAATAAATTTAAACACTTATGCTTAAAGCTACCTACTTAATAAAGCCAAAAAAAATAGGCCTTACAATGTAGTTGATGGTATTTTATCAGTTTTTAAGCACGCCTCAACTAGGACTGTCATCTATTCTAAGATGGCGATAGGATTGTATTGATTTATCAAGGTTAATTTTTAAACTAATAAGAAAGTAGGAAAACCAGAACTTATTACTAGCGATATTACAATATATTTTTGACTATAAAATCCCCTTGAATTCAATCATTTTCCGCTATTTAATACCTCGTTTTACAAAAAGGCAAAAAATATTTTATAAAGTCAGAAAACTATTAACCAATAAAGCGACGAGATGTGTTCTAGAAGAATCAAGAGGTTTGTACGGCTTGCGAATAAATTTGAAGTGCATAGTAATCTAGATTGATATTTTTATACATCATTCAGAAATTACCGTAGTAAGGCTAATACGAACGGATAGTAGCAAAAAATATTTATACTAAGGTTTATAGGTGCAACTATTATTTTTTAACAAACCCTTTACGTACCTGATGCCCCCAAGCTGATTTACCCCTAAAAAAGTCAATATTACCTTTTATTCCCCAATATACAGTAATGGGATGATAAATCAATGGTTCTGAAGCTGCTCCCAATACTAATAGCATCATTTCCTTCAGGGAGTATTTTTTGAAACTATACTCTTCTAAAAACAAAGAAAAGCAACTGATAAAGAAACCAAAGCTATAAACAAGGGCTAGTAAAAGCAGAAAAAAAGGCCAATTAATTAGCCCAAACGAGGCTAGTAAAATAAAAAGCATTATACCCGAGAACTCAATTACTGGTGCAAGCCACACAAAAAATGTCCAGTATTGAAAGGACACTTTTCCAATAAAGCCATATTTACCATTGAAAAACATTTCTGCATGCGGCGCCAATGTTTCGATAGTACCTCGAGTCCATCGATTTCTTTGCCTATCCAATACACCATAACTAACCGGAACCTCTGTCCAGCAGAGGGGGTCGGGTACATATCTGACGGCGTGGGGTAGATTTTTTTCAAGCATATACCTCCTCATCCTTAACACCAGCTCCATATCTTCTCCCACCGTTTTATGATAATATCCACCCGCCTTAATTGCGATTTCCTTATCAAAAAGTCCAAAGGCGCCTGATATAAGTAATAACCCATCTACCCGAGCCCATGCCATTCTCCCTAATAAAAAGGCTCTACTATATTCTATCGTCTGCATGATAGCCCAAAAGTTGGCAGGTAAAAACACTTTTTTTAATTGCCCTCCCTTAACCTCACACTCGTTGATTACTCTAATTACCCCTCAGGTGGCAATTACCCTCTTACTAACACTGCTTGTAATAAAGGGCCGCACCATCTTCAAAATTGATCTTACATCGAGCACGCAGTCTACATCAATAGCGGCAAATAATGTCTTTGTAGAAACATTGATTCCTGCATTAAGAGCATCCGCTTTTCCTCCATTTTCCTTGTCTACTATCACAAGCTTAGAAAAAGCAGGGTTCATTGATTTGTACACAGCTCTCACTTTTTTGGTATAAATCTTTTCATCTAAATAAAAGGAGGTTTTTACTAAATGAAACTCTTCAATGGCCCTTGCAAGCGTGTCATCCTTCGAGCCATCATTTACTATAATCACTTCAAAATTTGAATAGTGTAAGGCGAGCAATGATCGAATGTTTTCGACTATAGATAAAGACTCGTTGAAAGCTGGTGCGATAATAGAAACTCCTGGAGCAAGGGGTGACTTTACGATTTCATCGTAATCAAAAAACTTATCTTTTACTAAGTAGTCAGTCATTTGCCGGTAAGCTAGCACTGCCATTACTAAATAAGACCCCATCAAAATCAAGGAGTACAATAAAAATAAAATGGCTAATAATAGTGAAAAAAATCCATTCTTTTTGATTAATTGTTTACTAATGGGTCTGCCAAGTGCCTACGGATTGCATTCATCTCATAGATTCTTTTGCTATATAAGTTGTACTGAACGACATTTACATTTTTTAGTGCTCTCATTCCTTCAAGCCATAAATCTCGATAGTTTGATTTTTCAATGGCATAGATAAAAAACTCCGATAATTCGGCTTGATTACAAACTGTCAATGCCTGCATGATGAGTAGTTGGAGGCTAGGGTTTTGGTAGTCGTAGTACTTCAACAACTGAATGCTTAGAGAAGGGTCTTGCATTTGTTTTACATACAAGAAGGTCTGCGACTTAAGATTAGCGTCTGTGTACTTTAAATTTTCTAGAAAATGATCAGATGAGAGCTTCAGTAAATAGGCGCATTTCATAGTAAGAATTTTCAATCCGATATGCTTTGTTTTGGTAATGATGAGTAAGTCCTTATGGTTTACCTGCTCGTTGGATTTTAGAAAATTAGAAATCCTCAATGATAAATACCCTGAATATTCACCTCGATAGTTTTCTAGTAACTGTTTAAATTTATTAGGCCTCAACTGTAGTTGTGTCATAAGAGCTTCTTCTAAAATCATTCGTTTTGAAGAGCTGTCCAAAAGACTTTTTACAACATCATAACTACTTTCTATTTGAAGTACACCCGCTATTTTTAAACCGTTAATCTTTCTTGAATAGCTTGACGAAAGCAATGCTTTTTGAACAATGCCATCAAAATGTATAAGGTTGCTTAATAGCATTAGCCCTTCTTTACCTCTGCCATCTAGTAGTCGATAAGTTGCCAGTAATGCGCTTAAAAAAGAGTCTGTGTCGCGATTAGAGCCGAGTTCCTCTTTAAGGTCAGTGATGATTGAGTCTCGCTTATCATCGCTAGCAAAAACAAAAGAAAAAATAAGACGACTATAGCTTGAGTAGTTTTGTTTAGAAATAGCATTGTTGCGATCTGAAAAATAACGATGTGTTATAATCAATGCTACCATTATTAAAGCTCCAATAAGAAAGGAGGCAATAATGAAAATGATAATTTCCCCAAAGAACACCTCTTGCTCTGGCTTAAGCACAATAGAATAAAAAGAAACAACAGGTGAATCAAAGGTCATTAGAATCTTTTTTTCATGCTAAGAAGAAGCTGTAGGCGTTCTCTAAACCTCTCAGGAACGAACTCCTCCTCATTATACGTCAATTGTATTTTACCTGTCCAATAATCTGTGATTGGTCGGTCATATGCAATGAAGGCTTTAGAAAGCCGTAGTCCATAAGGTACAAATTCATCTGCTGTTACTGCAGGCTGTAAGTTAAGTGCAAACCTACCTGGATCATCAGGCGAAAAGCCCCTTCCAAGGCCTAAGCTAATGAAATGATTAGCATCAGCTAAGTAGTATCGTAGATTAATGTCAGCCGCAGCGAAAAACTCTCCTTCAAAGATGGTCATATAAGGCCTGAATTGAAAGTACCAATTCCCTAGGTACTTAGTAGCTGAGGCAGTTACCATATTTACGTCTAAGTTGGAAAAATACAAATGCCTACTACCTATAGAAAGCTCGAAACCGCCACTAAGCGATCGATAAAGTTCTACCCCCCATCTTAAAGAAGGAAAAAGAATACCAGGAGAGAGGCCAAAGTTAAGATAGCTGTAGTACTTTTCAGATACATTGACATAGCCATCCATTTCAACTTGATTATCAGTAATTCCAAATCGATAGGCTCGATTGGTTCGTATAAAAATTTCACCAAAGCTAAAACGCCTGCCATATTCCAAGCTAAATAACTGCCAGTCGTCAAAATTTTGATCAAGCCATTCATAGTCATATTCAACTCTCAAACTATTTTTGGCTAGTTTCCTTTCTGCGAACTTTTGCCAAAGAATGGCTTGTGAATTAGTTCGATCAATCTCCAATAATTCAAGAGCAACGACTCGGAGTTTATTGTATTCTTCCAGTGCATAAAATACAGCTCCTTTAGACATTAACCATTGCTGGGATGATTGCTTTTGAGGTGATAAACCTTCGATTAAGTCTAATGCAGAAAGGTAATCTTTCTCCCATAAATAACTATTAAAGTAAATGGCCTGAAATTCTTCTTCCTGATCTTCTATATAAATACTGATACTATCCAAAACCTCTCTAGCCTCAGAAAACTTAGATTGCCAATTAAGAATACTTGCTTTATATAAATAGAGGTCAAAATAACTTGTATCTACTTGTAGACGCTCCTCTATTAGTTGCAATGCCTTGTCGTATTCTTTACTTTCTGCATGATTTCGAATGGATTCAAAACTTTGTGCGCAAAGACTTTTTGTGAATACTCCTATAAAAATTAAATATGCTTATCCGCTAGTTTACAGAACTGAGCTGTTTTGTCATCAAGTAATGAAT
>JAFIEW010000084.1 GCA_020832375.1 Cyclobacteriaceae bacterium | reverse complement strand
GCTTGTTACTTTGTTCCGCCCTTTCAGGGCTAAGTCATGCTGTCTATTTCTCACAAGGCTTCGCCCTGTGCTTTGATATATAGCGCCTTCAGCGCTTTTAAAACTTAGTACTTCCTTTGAAATTTAAGATGCAAACAAGCGGTTATACATAAAAAATTAACTGGTTAAGTGTGATTCACATAAGACTATCTTATCCTAAGGCAGAGTTACTGGATTTACCCTAGAAGGACTATCTATCTAGCTCAGTCAGTGCCTTTTTTGAAAATGATGAGTTTACATAAGAGTAGTCTTTGAAAAATAGCTGATGAGCCTATTATAAGCAACTCCCAAAAACAAGAAAAGCCGAATGAAAATCATTCGGCTTTTTTATTCTTACAAACTTTAAGCTTATGCCCCCGCTTCTTGTTCTTTGATTTTATTCAAAGCCGAACCTGCATGGAACCAAGCGATTTGAGATTCATTGTAAGTATGTTCTACCACTATCTCGTTTTTAGATCCATCTGCATGGTTTAGAACCACTTTTAGGTCTTTACCAGGTGCGAACTCTTTCAATCCAACTACATCGATGCTATCATCTTCCTGAACTAGGTCATAGTCTGCAGGATTTTTGAAAGTAAGCGCCAACATACCTTGCTTCTTGAGGTTCGTTTCGTGAATACGAGCGAAAGACTTCACTAATACTACTCTAACACCAAGGTGTCGAGGCTCCATGGCTGCATGCTCTCTTGAAGAACCTTCACCATAGTTCTCATCCCCAATAACGATAGAGCCTAATCCTGCTTTTTTGTAGTCTCTTGCTGTAGCTGGTACTTCACCATACTCGCCAGAGATCTGATTTTTAACAGTGTTGGCTTTTTCATTGAAGTAATTGATCGCACCGATCAACATATTATTGGAAATATTGTCAAGGTGACCTCTAAATCTCAACCATGGTCCAGCCATACTGATGTGGTCAGTAGTACATTTCCCTTTGGCTTTGATAAGTAATTTTAACCCTTTGAGATCATCGCCTTCCCATGGTTGGAATGGAGATAATAATTGTAATCTTTCAGAATCTGGAGCTACTTTCACTTCCACGCTTGAGCCATCTTCTGCAGGAGCTTGGTAGCCTGCATCTTCTACTGCAAAGCCTTTGATTGGCATTTCAAGACCTTGAGGCTCATCAAGCATTACTTCTTTACCATCTTCGGTTTTTAAGGTGTCTTTCAGTGGGTTGAAAGTCAAGTCACCCGCAATAGCAAATGCAGTTACGATCTCAGGAGAGGCCACGAAAGCATGCGTATTAGGGTTACCGTCATTACGCTTAGCAAAGTTACGGTTGAAAGAAGTAATGATACTGTTTTTTCTTTCTGGATCGTCGCTATGTCTTGCCCATTGACCAATGCAAGGTCCACAAGCATTGGCAAGTACAACTCCGCCTATGTCATCGAATTTCTTCAATAGACCGTCTCTTTCAGTGGTAAACCTTACCATTTCAGAGCCTGGGGTTACAGTATATTCAGCTTTTGCTTTTAAGTTTTTCTTGGAAGCTTGCTCCGCTACAGAAGCAGCACGAGTAATATCTTCGTAAGAAGAGTTGGTACAAGATCCAATCAATCCAACTTCAAGTTCTTTTGGCCAACCGTTTTTCTTTACTTCTTCCGCAAACTGGCTGATAGGCCATGCTGCATCTGGTGTAAATGGTCCGTTCACATGTGGCTCAAGTTCTGAAAGGTTAATTTCAATGACTTGGTCATAATATTTTTCAGGATTGGCATATACCTCATCATCTCCTCTAAGGTGTTCTATAATTTGATCAGCCATTTCTGCAATATCAGCACGCTCAGTACCTTTAAGGTAATCGCTCATTTTCTCACCGTAAGCGAATAAAGAGGTAGTTGCACCAATTTCAGCACCCATATTACAAATAGTACCTTTACCAGTACAAGATAGTGAGTCAGCACCTTCACCAAAATACTCTACAATAGCTCCCGTACCACCTTTTACAGTAAGGATACCCGCTACTTTCAAGATAACATCTTTAGCCGATGTCCATCCACTCAACTTTCCAGTAAGCTTTACACCGATTAATTTAGGAAATTTTAATTCCCACGGCATTCCAGCCATGACATCAACAGCATCAGCACCACCCACACCGATGGCGATCATACCCAATCCACCAGCATTAGGCGTGTGAGAGTCTGTTCCTATCATCATTCCACCCGGAAAAGCATAGTTTTCCAATACTACTTGGTGGATGATACCTGCACCTGGCTTCCAAAAGCCTATACCGTATTTGTTAGATACTGAGGCTAAAAAGTCATATACCTCCTTGTTAGTATCATTAGCAGTTTTTAAATCGGCTTCCGCACCAACTTTCGCCTGAATCAAGTGATCACAATGAACAGTAGATGGTACAGCTACTTGAGGCTTTCCAGCTTGCATGAACTGCAATAAAGCCATTTGTGCTGTTGCATCTTGCATGGCTACTCTGTCTGGCGCAAAGTCTACGTAAGACTTAGCTCGCTCATATGCCTGAGATGGGTTACCTTCGTATAGGTGAGAATACAAAATCTTTTCAGCATAGGTAAGTGGTTTGCCCGTTGCTTTGCGAGCAGCTGCTATCCGTTCTGGCATGCGTGCGTAGACGGACTTGATCATTTCAATATCAAAAGCCATTTGTTATATGATTTTATGTTAATGGTTACTGTTTTTGCGAACGAAACAAAAATAATCAATTTGACTTGTTTCTAAAGGTCTAAGTAAGGGTTTATCCTTATTTAAACTGATTTTAAACAACTCCAAGAGCAAACCTATCTATCGATATAAAACTTTTTCATCTTACAGGTTTGATTGATAATTATCTGTTAATTTAACTGAAAGTCAAAGTAGTTATGCTTTTCTAATTCACTTAATAAATCATTATTCGGATCTATTTTTATACTTCTAGAAAGCAATTCCAAATCGATCTTTTCGCTTGCTGCATGTAGATTTATTTTGAGTGAACAACTTCCAGGATGCTTCTGACATAATTCATCCATTAGTATCATAAACTCTTCATTCACTGCATCTACATCGATTTTAATGCTTAAGCTCTTGGTATATTTATCTTTCACTTCACTTAAAAGCTCAATGTCGGTGATATCAACTTCCATTTTACTTGCATCGCGGAAGTTACGTTTGGTCTTCCCTTTGATAAATAGGAAATTGCCTTCTACCATAAAATGCTTCAATCGTCCATACTTTTCGCCAAATAAGAAAAAGCCCATTTCAGATGTATAATCTTGCAACTCAAAAAGTCCCATAGGGTTACCCGTTTTTGAGTGAGTATGTCGCACTGTAGAAATTATACCTCCAAATGATACATTTATTCCTTCCTCTTTCATATCGACAATTTTGTCGAGCTGGGAGTTACAAATGAATTTAAGTAGATATTTATACTGATCTAACGGATGGCCTGATAAAAATAATCCAATTACCTCCTTTTCCAGCCTCAGCTCCTCAATTTTTGTGTAAGGTTCGCAGTTACTGATTTTAGGTAGAGGTACCTCCACACCGCTATCTCCGCCAAAAAGAGACTGTTGAGAAGAATCTATTTCGGCTTTTATTTGACCGGCATATCTCACCGCTTTTTCAATGAGCGAGGGTTCTCTATCTTCTGCATATAGGTACTGCCTTCGGTGGTATTCAGGCCAACAATCGAAGCCTCCTCCTTGAGCTAAACTTTCAAAGGTCTTTTTATTGACTGCACGTAAGTTGACCCGCTTTGCAAAGTCAAATAGGTCCTTGTAGGGTCCAGTTTTTTCTCTTTCTTCGATGATATTATCTACAGCGGCATTTCCTGTACCCTTTATAGCAGCCAAACCAAAGCGAATATTACCTTCTTCATCAACACTGAATTTTGCTTGCGATTGGTTCACGTGAGGCCCCATGACTTTAATACCCATGCGTTTAGCTTCCGTCATAAAAAAGGTCACCTGCTTGATGTCATTCATATTGTTGCTAAGCACAGAGGCGATATATTCTGCAGGGTAGTGCGCTTTTAAGTAGGCGGTCTGATAAGCCACCCAAGCGTAGCAAGTAGAGTGCGACTTATTAAATGCATAAGATGCAAAAGCTTCCCAGTCTTTCCATATTTTTTCCAGCTTATCTTTGGGATGCCCCTTCTTTTCGCCTCTACCGACAAACTCAGGCTTTAATTTTTCTAGTAGGGGCTTAATTTTTTTACCCATTGCCTTACGCAGCATATCCGCTTCACCCTTTGAAAAGCCTGCAAGTAGCTGTGATAGCCGCATTACTTGCTCTTGATATACGGTGATACCGTAGGTTTCTTCTAGCAACTCCTTCATTTCAGGTAAGTCGTACACAATCTCCTCCTCACCGTGCTTTCTCCTAATGAAGTTAGGGATATACTCTAGCGGTCCTGGTCGGTACAAGGCGTTCATAGCGATCAAATCCGAAAATTCAGTAGGCTTCAACTCCTTCATGTACTTCTGCATGCCGTCAGACTCGTACTGGAAAATACCTACCGTTTCTCCTCTTTGGAATAGTTCATAAGTCTTCTGATCGTCGATAGGGAAGGCTTCAGGATCAAGTTTTATACCATGTCTTTCTTCAACGATCCTTACCGTATCTTTAATAAGGGTAAGTGTTTTGAGGCCAAGAAAGTCCATCTTTAGCAGACCAGCATCTTCTACTACCGCATTATCAAACTGCGTGCAGTACATGTCGGAATCTTTGGCCAGGGCTACAGGTACGAACTTAGTAATATCATCTGGTGTAATGATAACTCCACAAGCGTGAATACCTGTATTACGCACGGATCCCTCGATTTTCCGTGCCTGATTAACTACCCTTGATTGATCGGAATTACCCTCAGCGATTCTTTTGAGCTCCTTTACTTTCTCAATGTCCTCACTTTTATTCTTAAGTTGAGCACGAAGTGTTGGCTCATCCCAACTAAACACTTTTTTAAGTTTGGTATTATCAGGAAGTAACTTGGCTAGCGTATCTGCCTCGCTGAGGGGAAGATCCATCACTCTCGCAGTATCTCGAATCGCTGATTTAGCGGCCATACTACCATAGGTGATGATCTGAGCTACTTGATTGGCACCATATTTTTTAATTACATAGTCAATTACTTTTTGACGGCCTTCATCGTCGAAGTCAATATCAATATCCGGTAGTGATACCCGCTCAGGGTTTAAAAAACGCTCAAAAAGTAGATCGTATGCGATAGGATCAACATTGGTGATACCAATGCAGTAAGCAACTGCAGAGCCCGCGGCAGATCCACGACCGGGGCCTACTGAAACGCCCATTTCCCTTGCTGCTGTGGTAAAATCTTGTACAATCAAAAAGTAACCAGGATAGCCTGTATTGGCAATGACCTCCAATTCAAAGTCAAGTCTACTTGTTACTTCTTCAGAAAGCTCTTCACCATATCTCTTTTTTGCCCCAACATAAGTAAGATGTCTGAGATAATTATTTTCCCCTCTTGTACCACCATCTTCGAGGTCTTTAATATCTTGAAACTCTTTTGGAATATCGAACTTAGGAAGAAGTACGTCTCTTTCCAGCTTATAGGTAGTGATTTTATTGATAATCTCGCTGATATTTTCAATCGCCTCTGGAAGGTCATGAAAAAGCTTTTTCATCTCTTGAGGAGACTTGATGTAAAATTCATCGTTTGGAAATCCAAATCTAAAATCACGTCCTCTTCTGCCAATATATTTCTTGGGCTTGTTGACAGACTCTCCATCTTTGACACAAAGTAATACGTCATGAGCTTGAGCATCTACTTTGTTGAGATAGTAAGAGCTATTGGCTGCCACTAGTTTTACACTATGTTTTCTCGCAAACTTGATTAATACTTCATTAATAATTTCTTCTTCAGGAAGGCCGTGTCGATTGAGTTCTACGTAAAAATCATTACCAAAAACTTCCTTGTACCATAAGAATGCCTCTTCTGCCTTCTCCTCACCAACATTAAGAATGAGATCAGGTATTTCTCCCCATACCCCTCCTGTAAGCACGATAAGGTCCTCTTTGTATTGCTTCAATAATTCTTTATCGATTCTAGGTAAATAGTAAAACCCATCGATATATGAAATAGAAGATAACTTGGCGAGATTGTGGAAGCCGTTTTTATTTTTTGCAAGGACAACGAGTTGAAAGCCATTGTCTTTATGAGACTTGTCCTTGTGATTGTGGCATAGGTTGAATTCGCATCCCACAATAGGAATAATGTCTTGCTTAAAACAAGATTTTACGAAGTTAAATGTCCCCATCATGTTACCATGATCGGTAAGAGCAAGAGCACTTACTCCCGTTTCTTTAGCCTTGACCGTCATCGCCTCGATTTCGGTAGTGGCCTGTAATATTGAGAATTGGCTATGGGTGTGCAAATGGGCAAATGGCAGATCGTCCATTACGGATATATCAGCACCCTTGGCGCCTTTTAGTCGGCTTTCAGCTTTTTGCTCAGATTTGTCTGTGGTTTGATCGTGCGCAAAATTGGCAGCGTCTAGTTTAGGGGCTTCATAGTTTACTTCTGCTACCGTAAGGTTTTTTTCAGTTGGAATGACACTTTCTTTGATCAGTCCGAAAAAACATCTTGCTGTAGCATCCACGTCGTAGGCGGCATCGTGAGCATCGTCGAAAGGCTTCCCAAATAATTTCTCATGAAGCTCAGTGAGCGTTGGCCATTTGAATTTACCACCTTTACCTCCAGAGATAGCACAATAGTTTGTGCCCGCCTCTTTAGTGTCGATAGTTTTTTTCGAAGCTAATATTTCGGTGGGATGAGACAGTCGAAATAGTTCCGCACCCATAATATTGATATCGAATTCAATATTATGGCCAACTATAATTTGAGTGCGCTCGAGAGCTGCTTTAAATCGCTCAAGCACATCATCGACTGCTTTACCTTCTTCTTGTGCTCGTTCGTTAGTAATACCATGTATTTGGATAGAGGAGTAAGGGATTGTAAACCCATTAGGCTTTACAATTAGATTATCGGCCTCAATCAGATCTCCATTAGCTGCATGTAGCTGCCAAGCAATCTGAACACAGCGTGGCCAATTTTCAGAATCAGAAAATGGAGCGTTGTAGTTTCGAGGTAGACCGGTGGTTTCGGTATCAAAAATTAGATACATGGAGAAAGGCTTTTAATTAAATTCCAAAATGTGCTTCACAAAGATATAAAAACTCATCAAAAGCTGGCGGTCTTAGCAATCTACCAGTGGCCATCTTGCAAAAAAACAATACACTTAGCAGTGCTATAAAAATTTATTTGTTTAACTAGTAGGATATATAAACTGTTGAATGTTATTTTGATCTAGATAAGCTTATTCTTTATTTGGCTTTTCGCGTTTTGGGTCTTCTTCAAACGTATGCACTTTAATTATTTTATTTTAAATGCTAATAAATGCTTGTAGCATTAATCAAAATTGATCTAGAAGATATATTATATTATCTAAATATTGTTATATTGCGAGCCAAACAAGCACACTTTTTACATTGACACCTAAGAATAACATGATGGATCTCTATGATTATTACCGTAATATGGAAAACAAGAAGATAATTCTTGCATATAAAGGTAATGTCTCAGGTGAGCTATTCAACGGAATTTTGGAGTTAGCTGAAAATAAGCTGACTAAAATAGAATCTAAGTCTCGTCTGAAAAAGAAAGTTTTTAACATACTTGTAGAAGTACTTCAAAATATTTATCATCACTTGGATGAGGTGAAAAATATGGAAGATGACTTCTATGAAGTTTTATTTATACTAAGTAGAGATAATAATTCTTATAAAATAACTACTGGCAATCATTTAAGAAATGATAAAGTATCTCCTTTGAAAACAAGGCTAGAGTATATCAATTCCATGGATCTAAATAAAATTAAGGAAGTGTATCGAGAGAAATTGAATAGTGGTGTTATATCTGATAAAGGAGGGGCTGGCCTAGGTATCATTGATATAGCTAGAAAATCAGGGCGCCCTATGGACTTTAACTTTTCTCAAATTAATGATGACTTTTCCTTTTTTAGTCTTGAGGTTGAAGTAGGACTATAAAAAACTTTTAAGTTTTTCTTTTAGATCTTTATACTTCAATTTAAATTTACATTTCACCTTTACCCATATTTTATTTAACAATGAAAGATTTTTACATAGAAGAAACTTCCAAAACACCACGATTAAGATTTGAATTAGATCAAGGTGTATTTGAAATATCAGGCAGATCAATACCCGAAAATTCTATTGAATTCTATCAGTCTTTAATGGATTGGTTAGATGATTATATTAAATCACCACTAGATCATACTGTTGTTATTATTAAACTTGAATACTTTAACACCTCTTCATCTAAATGCTTGGTGGAGATTTTTAGAAAATTGGAAGAAATTCAAAATGTAGGTAAGTCTGCAAGTATAAAATGGTACTTCGACGAAGAGGATGAAGATATGGAAGAGTCTGGAGAGGATTTCAAAGAAATTATTAAACTCCCCATTGAAATGATTATGATCAGTGAGGAAGATTAATCATTCCTCATTGGTTTAACTTTTCATCCAATTAATTCTTTTAATCGATTTAAAGCCTTTGTCTCAAATTGATCTACGTGACCATCTGCTAGAACAATTTCATATAGATCTTTGAATATCTTATCACTCATCTTATCATATTGTAATTTGTAACGATCATAAGTTTGCATAATTACCTTTTCTACTTCTTCGAAATTGAGCTTTTCGTAATTTTCTCTCATATTCATAAAAATATCATAATGATCTTCGTTCTCGGAAAAAATGAACTCCATTTTTTCCAAAATTAACTCGACTTCTTTTCTTTGAGCAGTAAAATCAGACTCTGAAATGTGGATATACAAGAAAAGTAAAAATTCATTGTAATTATTTAGGGTAAAATTTGATGACATTCTTTAGGTGTTTATAATTTATACAATAAATATACAAAATTGGGTGTTTAATCCTATTAAAATATACTAAAAGCGATCATTTTCTATTTGAAAATTTTGGAAAGCATTTTTAAGTTCGGCTAAAGCATGGGAATCTTTTAATTTTAAGGCTAATGCAATACCTTCAGTATAAATTTTTTCAGCTTTGTCCAATTGTTCTTTACTAGCAAAATACTCGGCCGCATGAAAATAAGTAGGCAGATAATTTGGGAATTGTTCAAGTAAATGATCGTAGTATTTCTGTGCCTCGATAGTATCTAATTTTTGGTATTCTAGAGCCAATGCATAAAAAGCGAAAGGGTCTTTTGGGTCGATTTTAGTAAATTCTATGAGTTTTAAAATTTTGTCCATGGGTTGGTACGTTTTTGAGCTTATTCTGGAAGTTTAATGATTAAATAAGGCTAAGTATCTGAACAGCTATTTTTGATAAGAAAAGTCTAGGATTAACGAAGATTTTTTATAACCTGTCTGGGTAGAGCTATTGTAACCATAAATAAGGTAATAGCATCAAGATGATTCGGTAAGTCTATCAACAATTAAAATATCTTTGAGGTGATTTATTATTTTCTAAAGCCCATAGCCGAATTCATAGGCTATCGCTTATCGGATTTTAATTTTACAAAAATTGTAGCAAAAATACTGCCAATTTAGAGCATTGTAAACAGTATGAACTTTTAATTTTTGGTTCCAACGAGTAGATTCGATTAGGGTAGCACAAGATTATGGTTATTCGTTGATCCATACGATCAGTAAAAGCTAATTGATGTGATCAATTGGAAACATAATAATGTTAGATGTTGTCTATTGCCATAAATACCAAATCATCGGTATTTTTTTAATTTATATACTTTTACGTAACTTCACGGCAAAATTGCAGTTATAGATTAAAGAAAATTTAGTAAAACAACAAATTTCAAACGATGAACATATTAGTTTGTATTACACATGTTCCTGATACCACATCTAGGATATCTTTTACCGACAACAATACCAAATTTGACACTAGTGGAGTACAGTTCATTATAGGACCATATGATGACTACGCATTGGCTAGGGCAGTTGAGTTGAAGGAGGCAAATGGTGGTGAGGTCACTGTCTTAAATGTTGGTCCAGCAGATACTGAGCCGACAATAAGAAAGGCATTGGCTATTGGTGCTGATAAGGCAATAAGAGTAAATGCTGAGCCTGTTGATTCTTTTTATGTTGCACAGCAGATTGCAGCGGTGATAAAAAACGGCAATTATGATCTGATTTTAATGGGTCGTGAATCTATTGATTTCAACGGTGGCATGGTTCATGGTATGGTTGGTGAACTACTGAATTTACCAGCTTTTTCACCGGTAATGAAACTTGAAATTGAAGGTGATACTGCAAAAATGAGTAGGGAGATAGAAGGTGGTAAGGAGTTTATAGAAGCTAAGTTGCCTTTTATCGCAGGTTGTCAAGAGCCAATAGCTGAATGGAAGATTCCTAATATGAGAGGAATTATGTCAGCCCGTAAGAAACCATTGGAAGTAATAGAACCTACTGATTCAGTAAAAAATACTGAGGTAAGTTCTTACGAATTACCACCAGCAAAAGGTGATGTTAAAATGATCAGCAAAGACAATGTTGAGGAGTTGGTCAAGCTATTGAAAGAAGAAGCTAAAGTTCTTTAATAGCTATCATTTTGTTTTTAACAATTTTAATCTAGAAAAATGTCAGTAGTAGTATTTATAGAACACGAAGAAGGTAAAGTTAAAAAAAGTGGCTTAGAGGCGGTAAGCTTTGCCAAAGGATTATCAAAAGGTGATGTTGTAGCGGTAGCTATTGGGGCCAATGTGTCCAGTGATGAACTAGCCGCTGTAGGAAAAGCGGGTGCTTCTAAGGTTTTACATGTTAATGATGAAAAACTCAATAAAGGGGTGATTCAGGCTTACAGTCATGTTTTGGCCGAGGCTATAAAGAGCGTTGGTGCAAAGCATATCGTCCTTGCCAAGTCGTCTTTAGGTGACCCTGTAGCAGCTAGACTTGCTGTTAAATTAGATGCAGCACTAATAGCTAATGTTTCAGAAGTTCCGGCAGATGAAAATGATGTAAAAACCAGTATTTTCACAGGAAAAGCGTTTGCTAATACCAAAGTGACTAAGGAGAATAAAATATTTGCCATTAAGAAAAATGCAGCAACTGTATTAGAAGATGGTTCTGAAGCAGCTGTAGAAGAGTTTTCTACTGAATTGAGCGATGATCTTTTTGTTGGTAAAATTACCGGCGAAGATAAAGCTAAAGGTGAAATATTATTACCAGAAGCTGATTTGGTAGTTTCAGGCGGTAGAGGTCTTAAAGGTCCTGAAAACTGGAATCTTATCGAAGACCTTGCTAGAGCCCTTAATGCCGCAACAGGATGTTCTAAGCCTGTATCAGATATGGACTGGAGACCACACCATGAGCACGTAGGCCAGACGGGTGTAAAGGTAGCGCCAACACTTTATATAGCAGTAGGTATTAGTGGTGCTATACAGCATTTGGCTGGTGTAAACTCCTCTAAGGTTATAGTAGTAATTAATCAAGATGAAGAAGCGCCATTCTTTAAAGCTGCAGACTATGGCATTGTTGGTGATGCGTTTGAAATACTTCCTAAATTAACAGAAGCAGTAAAAGCTCAATTGAATTAATCGTTGTAGTGGAAAAACTGAAATTAGAAATATTTGCATTACAAGCGAGTCAGTCTCAAACCGGATCTTTCGCCCTTATACTGGGTGAAAGCTCTGGTAATCGAAAACTTCCCATAATAATAGGTATGTTTGAGGCGCAAGCTATTGCTATTGAGATTGAGAAAATCGTTCCCAACCGCCCTATGACTCATGATTTGTTTAAAACTTTTGCCAATGAGTTTAATTATCAGGTAAAAGAAGTAGTCATATCGGATCTGAAGGAAGGTGTGTTTTTTGCTAAACTGATCTGTAGCAATGGTGAGAAAGAAATAGAGATTGATTCAAGACCATCGGATGCTATTGCTATAGGTTTGCGTTTTGGTGTTTCTTTTTATACTTATCAAAAAGTGTTGGAGGAGGCAGGTGTAGAACTATCCGAAGAGGAAGATGCTACAGAAAAACAAAATCCAGTAGAAGACAAATCTCCTGAGCACTCAAGTCCCTCTAAATCTTTTGTTGAGCAGTTAAAAGATTTTACTAATGATAAGTTAAATGAACTTTTAGACGATGCTCTTAAAAATGAGGATTATGAGAAGGCTGCAAAAATTAGGGACGAGCTAAATAAAAGGAACTGACCACAAATAATTTCTATTCTACAAATAATTAATAGCATCAAAAATTTTGATGCTATTTTTGGTTATAAATCATATGGAGAAACATTTCGAAGCCTTAGTACAAGGTTTAATAGATGAAAAATGGGCTATGGTGGACGATTTTATTCCAAAAGATAAAATCGACATATTGAAGAAAGATATTCTTAGCCATTTTAATGCAGGTGATTTTAATGCAGCGGGTATAGGTTGGGGAAGCGAGCATACCGTAAAGGCTGCAATCAGGTCAGATAAAGTACTTTGGTTAGATAGCGGAAATCAGGAAAAGGATAGTTTTTACCGCTATTATATTTCGATGATGAATGACTTTAAAGACTATCTCAACCGTGAGCTGTATTTAGGTATCAAGCGTTTTGAATCTCATCTTACGGTTTATGAGCCCGGTGCTTTTTATAAAAAACATGTGGATCAGCTGAAAGGAGCCAATTCGAGGGTTGTGTCTTGTATTTTTTATCTTAATGAAAATTGGCAATCAGAAGATGGAGGGCAATTAAGAATTTATCCAAATGAAACGGATGAAGTAAACTATACAGACGTGCTTCCAATTTACAATCGCATTGTGGTAATGCTAAGTGATGATGTATATCATGAAGTAAGACCTTCATTTAAAAAGAGGTTGAGTATTACGGGTTGGATGAGAGCGGATGACACCCTCATCCCACTCTAAAATAAATTTCTTCTATGGCTTAATTAGGATCAATGAGTCTATAGTAAAGAATATTATCATGCTTTTCAGCTATTATATAACCATTAGCCAATAGTGTGCTGATCAGCTTATTCGGATCCTCTACCTTACTTTTTTGAAGCACGCTAAATAATTGTTTTTCACTTAAAAAGCCCATTTCAGAAAAGGCATCGTAGATCTTACTTACATCTATATTATTATCTTTTTGTAATGCATCTTGAGTTTTTAATCGATTGATATAAGGATTATTAGCTTGGGATGAGGATTTAATATGATCTTGCTCACGGTAGTAATATTTTCTATTACCTGACTTACCAACAAAGTAATGATCCGCCAACTTTGATTGTTGAACATGTACAACTAAAGTTAGCAACTCTTCTATGCCATGTTGATCTAGCGCCTCTCTTATAATGTAATATTGCATTTCAACTTTGGGTTCAATATGAAGTTCATTTGCCTTCTCTAATTGAAACTTCTGTTCTTCAGGATCTATATTCACCTTTCCCCCTTTATCAGTAACCCCAATTAGAACATAGCCCCCCTCTGAATTAGCAAAAGCGACCAAGGTTTTAGCTATCTTTTCTAGATTATTTGCTGTCTTTTTAAAATCACAATATGAGGATTCGCCTTGCTTGATGAGTCGATCTAGATCTTTAGTTGTTTTTATCAATTTCTTACAGTAGAGGTTTAATTTTTCAACAAACTTGGTTAAATTCAAATAAAAATCATCGGATTTCACATCCTTTTTTTTAAGTTTCAGTTAAATAAAAATCCAACGAATTACCTTTATAAAAACTATCCTCATGAGCAATAAGAATACTGGTTTTGATGCTGATAGAATCAGTCAATTAAAAAAAGAAATCGAAGAAGGTGGTAAGAGATACTTGCTACATTCTACTGAAGATCACAATGACGAGTACCGTACTTTCTATTTTGTTGGAATGCATCAAGGTAAGGAAGTTATTTTTGATGCCGCTCTATTTACACTTCATCTTCACTATAATAGTGAACTTTATGAAGTAGCTGAGCATCGTGCTGCGAATCATTTCCCAGATTTTCACCAAATAAGTTATGAAGAGGACGAAAACGGAAATCTTAAAGCTTTATCAGATAGAGAAGAGGAAATAGGATTATTTATGTCAGAGGTAATGATGGAGTTGGAAGAAGACGAAGAGATGAGCGTAGCGGAATTTTGTGAATTAGATGAAAATTTAGATGATGCTATAGGTATTGATTGTGCTCTCAATGTCGACAAAATTACAAATGAAATAATCACTAAATTTATACAGGACTTTAATCAAGGGACTCTCAATTTGGACAATACACTTTACAGTTTTGAAAATGATTATTTCTCTGAAGAGGAATAGTTAGGTAGAGCATCTCCTACAGCTAAATAATTAGGCTTGTAATAACCGCAAATTCGTTGGTGAATTTTATGATTACCATTTACATCTTTTTTTTCTAACAAACCATAATAAAGATTGTTCTTAGCATCAAAGATTAATTTATGCTAAAAGTTGCTTGGGCTCCTATATATAAGCATCCGCTTCCTGAAAATCATCGTTTTCCCATGGAAAAATATGAGTTACTACCTGAACAACTCATGTATGAAGGTACACTTACTCAAGAAAATTTTTTCGAGCCGAAACAAGTAAGTGAAGAGCTCATACTTCAAGCTCATAATGCTGAGTATTGGTATAAATTGAAAAACTTGCAACTAACAAGGAAAGAAGAGAGGGCTACAGGGTTCCCACTCTCTCATCAGTTAATAGAAAGAGAGATCATTATCGCTGGTGGAAGCATACAAGCCACAGAATACGCATTAAAGCATCAGGTAGCTATGAACATTGCTGGAGGCACTCATCATGCTTTTAGCAATAGGGGAGAGGGCTTTTGTTTGTTGAATGACATTGCACTGGCATCTTATCACCTTTTAAACACTCAAGCAGATGATTATAAAATATTGGTGGTAGATTTGGATGTTCATCAGGGTAATGGTACAGCAGAAATATTCAAGAATAATGATAGGGTTTTTACGTTCAGTATGCATGGAGAAAAAAATTACCCACTAAAAAAAGAAAAGTCCGATCTCGACATACCTCTTCCTGATGGCACGGGTGATGAAGAATACCTTAAATCATTAAAAATCAACTTAAAAAATATAATTGAATCGTTTTTGCCAAAATTTGTCTTTTTTCAGTCGGGTGTAGATGTATTGGCCGATGATAAACTTGGTAGGCTAGCTTTGTCCATTGAAGGTTGCAAAGAAAGAGATAGAATCGTATTTGAGCTCTGTAAACTGCATAGTCTTCCTCTGATGGTAAGTATGGGAGGCGGTTATTCCAAATCACTGAACAGAATAATAGAGGCACATGCAAATACTTATCGTTTAGCTCAACAAATATTAATTGATTAGTAGCGTATCTTCAAACTAAAATCATGTTGTATTGAACCTTTCAGGTTAAATATAGCGTTTTTAATAAGTATTATAACTTAAAATATGCTATATATTGGCTTTTATGAGAAATAGACCATATATTTAGATTCTATTTTAAATAAACCACACATAAACATATGAAAATGATAAGAGGAATTCTAGGCATTATTCTATTTTTGGCATTCGCTATGAGTCTGCCATATACTGCTACGGCCCAAGAAGAAGAGGTGAGTGATGACGAAATTATTAGTTACATCATGGTGATGGATTCATTTGAGATCCTTAAAGCGGAATTAGGGGCTGAGTTGAATGAACTAATAAAAAGCAATGAAATACTTGTGGGTAGTCGATATGTTGAAATCAAAAAAGCATATGGTGATGATGAAGCCATGGAATTACTTGATGTATCTGAAGAGGAGCTAGAGGCTTTCGAGACGCTTAACGAAGCCGAAGAGAAGTTAAAAGCTGATCTTACAGAAACCTATAAGGAAATGATCATGGAAGAAATAGGGGGGAGAGCTTATAATATTATTCAAAAGAAAAGAAGATCTGATAGAGAATTTAAAGAAAGGTACGACGAAATTGTAGCACAACTACAAGAGTCTGATTCTAGTGATGAAGAATCTGAAGACTTAACTCAGCCAGAAGAGAACGAATCCAAATAGCATTCGACTAAAAATTATAAAAAGTCAGCTTCTTTAGCTGGCTTTTTTTATTACAGTATGCTTATTTGAAAGATTGCTAAAATCTTTTTACCTACAATATAATATTGGTTGTTTCCAGTTTTGTGTGTAATGTTTGATAAACCGGTTTAGGACTTATCAGGTTTTCATATTATCACCGTTTGCCTAAAAGTAATCGACGTAATTCCAATAGCTCTCATTGTTTTATTCCGCGTGTGGACTGTCACGAAAGTGAGTTTTTTCTAAAAAAAAAGGAGTCCCAGGACTCCTTTTTTTATGTTACTTACTTTATTAAATCCTTTCTATCAAATCTGCAGAGCGAGCAGAATATCCAGCTTCGTTGTCGTACCAGCCAATTACTTTCACCAAATTACCATTTGAAGAGGTCATACCGGCATCAAAAATACATGAGTGAGGATCACCGACAATGTCAGAAGAGACAATTGGATCTTCAGTATATCTTAAAACTCCTTTCATGCTACCTTCAGCGGCCTTTTTAACAGCTGCATTAATCTCTTCTTTCGTAGCTTCTTTCTTTAACACAACTGTTAAGTCTGTAAGTGATCCCGTAATAGTAGGAACTCTCATAGCAGCACCATCAAGTTTACCCTTTAAATGAGGAAGTACTAATCCAACAGCTTTCGCCGCTCCTGTAGTAGTAGGAACGATATTAGCTGCAGCAGCTCTAGCTCTTCTTAAGTCTTTATGCGGAGCATCTTGAATGTTTTGATCAGAAGTATAAGCGTGGACAGTTGTAATAAATCCTTTTTCTATACCAAACGCTTCATCAAGTGCTTTTGCCATTGGAGCTAAGCAGTTTGTAGTACAAGATGCATTGGAAACAATCGTTTCATTTCCCGTAAGCGTATCTTCATTTACACCTAAAACTACAGTTGGAATATCACCTTTTGCTGGTGCAGAAATTACCACTTTTTTAGCACCTGCAGTGATGTGTTTTCCTGCACCCGCTTCGTCTGTAAAAATACCCGTTGATTCTAAAACGATCTCAATTCCTAACTTTGACCATGGTAAATCTGCTGGATTTCGCTCCGCATAAACCGCTATTTCTCTACCATTTACTACCAAAGCACTTTCCTTGGCTTCTACGGTACCATTGAATCTACCATGAGCCGAGTCATACTTCAAAAGGTGGGCAAGCGTTTTAGTATCAGTAAGATCGTTGATAGCAACTACTTCTATATTAGATTTTTCTAATAAGTTTCTGAAAGTTAGTCTTCCTATTCTCCCAAAGCCGTTAATTGCAACTTTTTTCATTATTTATCGATTTAAGTATTAATTGATTATCCTCTTTATAACTTAGAAGCATTGCAAATTTAATAATACCCACCTCATTTACAAAAGGAACTACCTAATTTAAAGAAGCCATAACGAAGCTTCTGTTTGATCACCAAATTGTCTTTAAATAATACGCTGTATAATCTATTGTTTTTAATTTGGTCTGTTGCCCACTTTTGAAAAGAATTTTCCAATCAAATAATTCTTTATCTCATGTATAGAAGATTTAGGCATTTTAGAGTCTCTATTAAAAAGAGTGCTTTTTACAAAAAAAATGCATTGAACAATTGGGACTTGAATTGAGCATAATATGCTATTATGGATTTTCTAGGTTTGTTGAATTTTTAGCTTAGAGGAAGATCGTAGACTTAAATGAGAGTAAATTTAATCAACAGCCCTATTTGATATAGTGGCATATATACAAAGTAAAATGAGCATAAATCATGATATGCTTATCCGCATAACTACATCAATAGATATACGCGCTGAAAAGACACAGCTT
>JAFIEW010000202.1 GCA_020832375.1 Cyclobacteriaceae bacterium | reverse complement strand
GTAAGCATCCGCCCGTCTGCATATTTCAATAGTTGTTTTTGTTGCCTAATCTTGTCTTATGAAACAAGATAAGAAACAAGAGATGATTGAGTTGATCGACAGATGGCGGCAATCAGGTAAAAGTGTAAAAGGGTTTTGCAAGCAAGAAGGGGTTAGTCCTTCAACACTCTATTATTGGCTCAAGAAGCTTAATGGTAACCATAAAGACAATCCTATGCCAACCAAAGGATTTGTGCCATTTTCATTGAATGAGTCTATTTCTCAAGTAATTGATCCTCCTATGTTACGGGTCAATCTACCATCGGGAGTATCGATTGATATTTTCCAGGAAGTTGATGTTGACTATTTGAAAAGGCTATGCCAATAGGGTGATGCTTGCGTTATCAAACAGTAACAGGTATTTTCTATATCGACAGCCTACCGATATGCGCTTCGGGATCAATGCTTTGGCTGGATTGGTTCAGAATGAGCTTGATTTGAATCCGATGAGTGGGGATGTGTTTGTTTTTTTGGGTAAACGGATGAATCAGATTAGATTATTACATTGGGATGGTGATGGCTTTGCGATGTATATCAAGAAGTTGGAGCAAGGCACGTTTGAATGGCCACAAGGCAGAGAATCATTGATTTCTAGCCATGATCTGATGCTTGTTTTGCAGGGGGTAATACTGAAGTCTGTGCGCCTTAGAAAGCGGTGGAAGCCCATAAAACAGGCTTGAAAAAAGTGTATAATTTTTGCTTAAAAACAGGCTTTCAATGCTGTTAAATCCACTTTTTTGTAGTATTTTTATACTATGAAAGAAGCGGAAATCGACTATAAAAAACTCTACGAAGAATCGTTATTGACGATCAGTGAAAAGGAAAAAAACCTTGAGCAAGCGGAGTTAGTCATTTCCAAGAAAGAAGAAAAGATCGAGTCGCTTAGCTTCGAGCTAGACAAATTTAGAAGATACATCTTTGGCAAGAAAAGCGAGAAGCTATCTTCATTACACACAAGCGAAGATCAATTAGACCTTTTTGATCTAGGCACCTCCCAAGAACAGCAAGAAGCACTGAGCGAGCAAGTTGCTCCTCAAGCAACTGAAGAGGTTGAGAAGCCTAAAAAGCCTGCTAAAAAAGCTACTGGCAGGATGAAGCTCCCTGAAAACTTGAGAAGAGAGGAAATCGTGTTGGAGCCTGAAGAGGACGTTACCGGACTTAAGAAAATCGGTGAGGAAGTAACTGAGATGTTGGACGTAATCCCTGCTGAAGTGATTGTAAAGCGCTATGTACGTCCTAAGTATGCCAAGGCTGATGGCGAAGGTGTTATCATCGCTAGACTTCCTGATCGCATCATCGAAAAAGGCATTCCTTCTGAAAGATTAGTAGCGCAAATGAGTGTTGAGAAATACGCTTACGCCATGCCACTGCATCGTCAAATCGACAAATACAGCAAAATGGGAGTCCGCATTCCAGCCTCTACCGCATCAGACTGGATGATGAAGAGTTGGAATCACCTGATTCCCCTATGGGAGCTACTCAAGCTCATGGTGCTGAACCAGAATTACTTGCAAGTTGATGAGTCGCCAATCAAAGTGCTACAAAAGAATCAGAAAAAGGGAATTCATCAAGGCTATATGTGGGTGTATCATGCTCCCTGTGATCGGTTGGTGTTATTCGACTATCGAAGAGGTCGAGATCGTTCTGGCCCTATGGCTATGCTCAAGGATTTTAAGGGGATTATACAAACAGACGGCTATTCTGTCTATGAAAGCTTGTATGCAGATCATCCTGATATCTCTTTGGTCTATTGCATGGCGCATGCTCGGCGTAAGTTTGTTGACGCTCTCGGTGATAATGAAAAGCTAGCCAACTTCTTTTTGCAAAAGGTGCAGATGCTCTATGCATTAGAAGCTCAGATGCGAGAAGATGGTATGAAATGGACAGAAAGAACAGATCATAGAAAGCGTCATGCCATGCCAATACTAGACGAGTTAGGTGAATGGCTGGATGAACACAATC
>JAFIEW010000083.1 GCA_020832375.1 Cyclobacteriaceae bacterium | reverse complement strand
GTCAAAATATGTCACTCATAAATATTTATGTAATCTTGCGGATAAGCATAAAAAAAAATATTGTTTTTCAAACAGGGGCTGATTCGATTTATTTTCTTTATTTATCGCCTATGATACATGCTAATTCGCCTTTATATTTTGTTTTTTTTAAAATTAGCCATACGTTTTATCTTTAACTCTCTTTACAATATAATAAATAAAAGGCTCCCTTATTTTTGTAATTTAAATTCTATTCTATCTTTGTAATGGCGGTATATGTATTTACTGTTAATTTTAAACCAAACTTAACTCATTTATTATGAAGAGAAATCTACTATTGAGCGTATTGCTCTTACTGTTCGCAGTGGGTAGTGCATGGGCTCAGGAGAGAACAGTCAGGGGTACTGTAACAGACCCTGACTCAGGCGAAGGTATGCCTGGTGTTAATGTAGTTTTAAAAGGTACAAGTACTGGTGTTATTACCAACTTGGACGGTGTTTACAACATCAGCGTTAGTGGTGATAATCCAGTATTGGTGTTTTCATTTACTGGGATGCTTACTTCAGAGTTACCAGTAGGAAATAGAAGTGTAATTGACATTACTATGGTCCCTGATATCAAGCAACTTAGCGAAGTTGTTGTTATGGGATATGGAACTCAAGAACGAAGAGAAATCACAGGTTCTGTTTCTTCAGTTGCGGCTAAAGATATTCAAGATCTTGTGACTCCATCTTTCGATCAGCAGCTTGCTGGTAGAGCGGCTGGTGTACAGGTTACGACTCCTGGTGGTGTAATTGGTCAAAGACCAATCATCCGTATTAGAGGTGTGAACAGTATTTCTGGTAGCTCATCTCCACTTATCGTAATTGACAACGTGCCAATTGTTGACTCAGACAGATCTGCAGTGGCAAATTCAAACCCTCTCGCAAATATCAACCCTGCTGATATCGAATCTTTTGAAATCTTAAAGGATGGATCTGCAACTGCGATTTTTGGTTCTCGTGCAGCAAATGGTGTTATTCTTATTACTACCAAAAGAGGTAGCGAGGGTAAAGCTAGAATTAACTACAGCTCTCAAGTCGGTATCAACGAGACCTTCCAAAGACTGGATATGATGAATGCTGAGCAGTGGGTACCCGTAGTAAACGAGAGATTTGCAAGAGCTGGTGTAGCTCCGAGAGCCTTCCTCGATCCAGACAACCCTGTTGATACAGACTGGCAAGATCTTATCTTCAGAACTGGGAATACCCAACAACATAATCTATCAATTAGTGGTGGTAGCGAAGCTACGAAGTACTTCTTCTCATTAGGTTATACTAAGCAGGAAGGTGTTTTGGAAGCTAACGACCTCTCTAGATATTCTTTCAGATCAAATATAGATCATAAGATCTCAAGATCGGTAAGATTAGGCACTTCTTTGAATTATACATTCCAAGAAATCAACGCTTTAAATAATGGAGAAAACTCACTTTCTGGCGCTATATTAAATGCCACCAGACAGTTACCAAACGTATCTCCATTCGATCCGAACAACTTAGCTTTTGATGGTTGGAATGTAACTCCCGATGGAGCTTCTACAGGTCTGGGGCCTAATAGCGTAGGTCCTGATAACAACATTCCTAACATTGGATTTGTACTTGATAATAACTTCTTTAGAAATCAGATTCATAGAATTTTAGGTAACGCTTACCTTGAGGCTGATTTATTACCAGGGCTTACCGCTAGAACCCAAGTTGGCGTTGACCTTACCGCATCAGATGACTTCCAATCATTAGATGGAAGACATGGTGACGGAAGAAGTGTAAATGGTAGTTTCTTCATGAGTTTTGCTCCTGCATATTTATGGAACGTTCAAAACACTTTGAACTATCAGGCATCTTTAGCTGATGTACATAATTTTAATGTTACTGTTGGTACTGAGTATCAGTATGCACTATTCAGAAACTTCTCTGGTTCTGGTAATGATCTATCTGACAACTTTTTCAGACAGAACAACATAATTTCTGGAGCATATGAGAACCAATTCTCTGGTGGTGGATTCGCTGAAAGAGGGTTCGATTCTTATTTCGGTAGAGTAAACTACAATTATGATGGTAGATACCTTGTAACAGCTAGTTTAAGAAATGATGGTATTTCCGACTTATCTCCTGAAAACAGAAGAGGTTGGTTCTGGGGTGGTTCATTGGGTTGGAGAATCTCTGAAGAAGCTTTCTTCCCGACAGGAGGCTTAGTTAGTGATTTGAAAGTAAGAGGATCTTATGCCGAAGTAGGTAATACCGAAATCGGAACATTCGCTGCTTTTGGTGGATTTAATCCTGTAATTGGTGGTGCTGGTGCTGGTATTGGCTTCTCTGCAATCGCTAACGGTGGTTTGTTGTGGGAGACTTCTAAGAAAACAAATATTGGTTTTGATATTGCAGTTGGTCAAGTGACCTTCTCTGCTGATTATTTCCAAAATAATGTTGATGGTTTGGTACTTAATGCACCAACAGCCCCTTCTCTAGGTGTTCCAGGAAACAATATCAATTTGAACGTAGGTAGCATGTTTAACGAAGGTTTAGAATTCGTTTTATCTGCTAACCTTATCAACAGAGGCAAATTCTCTTGGACAACTGATTTTAACCTAACCCTTATTAGAAACGAAGTAACCAACTTGGTACAAGATATCGTGGGTACTTACAATAGAACTACTGAAGGCGGTCCTATCGCACAGCTTTATGGTGTAGAGTGGATGGGGGTAAATCCAGCAAATGGTAACCCGCTTTACAAAAGAGATGATGATATTGTTCAGTGGAATACTACCGCTGGTATGACGCCAGGATGGAGAATTTTTGATGAAAATAATCCTAGTGATATTTCGCAAGTTGCTCCGGGTGGACCTACGCAAGACTTTTTAGGAAATACTTTACCTACTTGGTTTGGTGGTTTCATTAACCGATTTAATTACGGTAATTGGGATGCTGAAGTATTCTTAAGATTCTCAGGCGGTAACTTCATTATGAATGAAACGCAAAGAGGTCTTTTGGGACAAGGTTTTGCAAACAACCACGTAGAAATGCTTGATCGTTGGACTGCTGAGGGACAGGTAACTAATGTGCCAGCAGGTAGAGCAGGACAAGATGCTAATATCTGGCAAGGGGGTACTTCTAATTCTAGATTCGTAGAAAAAGGTGATTTCCTTAGAGTCCAGGATATACGAGTTGGGTATTCTATCCCATCTAATGTGATCAATAATGCGTTTAATGGCGCTATTAGTAATGTTAAATTCATTGCTCAAGTGCAAAACCCATTCTTATTCACTAACTACTCTGGTCTAGATCCTGAACTGAACCGTTTTGCAGGACAACTTAATTTCGGTGTTGACTGGAATGTTGCTCCTATCATAAGAACATACTCTTTAGGTATCAATGTAGGATTTTAATAATCACATTTAATTTTTCCAAGATGAAAAAAGTATTTAATAAAATATATGGAATCGCTTTCTTATTATCCTTTTTGGGGATAATAAGCTCATGCGACGTAACAGATTTGACTCCGGCAACTCTTATTCCTGATGAGGAAGCATTTGGTACCGCCGCACGTATAGATGCTGCTGTACTAGGTGTATATGAGGCAGCTCAGAGAGGTATCTTCAACGGCGGTATTGCCGGTGGAGGTGGTAGAGGTTATCCTTTTGGAGCCGCTAATGTACAACAAGGAGATATGAGAGGTGAGGACATGGCAAATATACAGTTGTTCTATGAAATCACTTACACCAATACAGCGACACCTTTTTCTGCAAATAACAATAATTATTGGATCTCTATCTATCGAGTAATTAATAGAGCTAATATCGTGTTAGAAAACATCGATGTGGCTTTGGAAGAAGGAATAATAACTCAAGATAGAAGAGATGTTATTCGTGGTGAGATGTTGTTTTTAAGAGCTTTCTCTCACCATCAGCTATTGCTATTCTTTGCACGTCCTATATCTTCAGATCCACAGTCTCCAGGAGTATTCTACAGGACTACAGCGATTAATGATGTTCCTTTGGTAGAGCCTGCCGAGGAGTTGGGTAGAACGACTGTGGCAGAAGATTACGAACTTCTTCTTGCTGATCTTAATGAAGCAGAGCAGTTATTGCCACTTGAGAGAAATACTGCAAGAGCGAGAGCTGGTGCTGCCATTGCACTTAAGTCTACCGTTCTTCTTCAGATGGAAAGATGGGCTGATGTGATTACTGAGTACAATAAACTAACAGGTACCTTCGAGGTAACTTCAAGTGTTACCGCTCCATTTAGAGGTGGAGGACAATCTTCAGATAATATTTTCTCTTTCAAGAACTCTGATGTATCTAATGCCGGTGTAAATGGTGGTTTAGGTAGTATGTATGGAGACCCCGCAAGAGGTGCTAGGGGTTTGGTTCAGGTGAGTCCTGTAATATGGGTTGAAGATTTCTGGTTGGAAGGTGATGCTCGTAGAACTGAACTTACCACAGGATGGCAGCCTGGCAGCGATAGTGTTGGTATTTATACCTTCAAGTATCCTGATGTATCTACTTTATCAGATCCTAATCCTGTTATTAGATTTGCCGAAGTCGTATTAAATGCAGCTGAAGCGCATGCAAGACAAGGAAACTTGGGTGAGGCTGTTACTTTGTTGAACATTGTCAGAGATAGAGCAATACCAGCTGGTGCCGCTTCTCATACTGTTGCAAGTTTAGGTGATCAGAACGGTGTCGTTGAGGCTATCATTCAAGAAAGAAGAATTGAGTTTCTTGCAGAAGGTAAGAGATGGTTCGATATCCATCGTTTATCAGGTATGGGAGAAATGCCTGGTATTCCTGGAAAATCAGCGACTAGAGCGACTAACTTCGCAATGTATACTGGCGAAGAGCCTATCAACTTTGATCACGATTTAGAGTTCGGTAGTTTTGCCTTCATTTGGCCACTACCGCAGCAGGAGATCTTAAACAGGGCAGTGCCTGATCCTAGCTTACAAAACCCTGGTTACTAATCAATTGTTTTTTTAAAGCTTCACCTTTTGGTGAAGCTTTTTTTTAATCTTCTGGATCAATTGCCACATCCATGAGCTATAAATTCTGATATACCAGCGTAATACAATGGCTTGAAATAATGTTAAGATTACTCATTTTTAGATTAATTGGATAAATATTTGTATTTGAGTATTCGGTCTTATTTTGTTCAATTTATTCGCTCCTTACCTCATGTTTTTCATCTGTCAACTGGCTAAAAGTACGATGCCTACTTTAGGGGTTAATTAAACTAGACAGTTTGTGTTCGTTAATTTTATTGGCGATGCTTTTTGGAACTGTTTTTGCTAACAATGGATTTAATAGTATTACTTTTAAGGCTTTGGCTAATGTGCAATGGATAATATATGCAAAAATATCGGGATCATTGATTGTGGTACTAATACCTTTCACCTATTGATTGCAGAGGTTTCTGAGAACTCATGTCGCGTCTTGTACAAAGAAAAAGTAGCTGTTAAAATTGGTAAAGACGGTATATCGACTGACCTTATTCATCCTGAAGCTGAAGAAAGGGCATTGGAAGCTTTTTTGTATTTTAAAGAAGTAGCAAGCAGTCATGGGATTGATCAAATACAGGCTACCGCTACTAGTGCATTTAGAAATGCAAAAAATGGTCAGAAAGTAGCGAATTCACTGTATGCTAAAACTAATATTCCTGTATCGATTATTGATGGAAGAGCAGAAGCCTCTTTGATACATCGTGGAGTTTGTCTTGCCCTGACTCCGTCCAAGAAGGGGAGCTTAATAATGGATATCGGTGGCGGTAGTGTTGAGTTTATTCTCACTAAAGGGGAAGAGGTGCTTTGGCTTGAAAGCTTTGAAATCGGAGCCCAGCGACTTTTAGATCGCTTTCATCATGATGAACCTATTTCTTCAATTCGGCTGAAAGAACTGGAAGCCTTTGTCATAGAGGCTTTAGGTCCTCTTAAAAAGGTTTGTGACACCTATAAACCTGAAGAACTAATTGGAGCTTCTGGTACGTTTGATACTTTTAGTGATATATATCGAGAAAAATTTGACTTAACCAAGAGCTACAATGCTACTGAGCTACCTTTCTCGCCCGAATTTTTTTATGATATCTATGAGATGATGATTGCCAAAACTAGAGAGGAAAGAATTAGAATTCCTGGTATGATGGCTATGCGAGCTGATATGATTGTTGTTGCTTCGGCATTAGTGAACACTGTCTTGAAAATTACAGGGCTTAAAGATATTAGGGTGGCCGCATATGCTCTTAAGGAAGGATTGTTGGATCAAGAGCAAAAGAAAATGTTCCTAGGTTCTAAATGCTAAGCGGTGGTTATTTTTTAGGATTATCCTCTATTTTGTACAGCCTATTAAAGCTTGTCTTAAAAACGTTTAACATCTTTATTTTAGACGGATACGTGTTTCCTTTTAGGTGTTTAATGTACGGCTTATAGGTACCATCGTTTAAAAATTTCAAGTCAAATTTTCAAAACTAATATTTTGAGGTTTCGCCTCAGATATTATCGTAGGCCCTGCTTATAAACAGCTCAATTTTTGATAAATAAATCATAAAGTTTATAATTTAATTTGTTTATCTGAGCGTACGGTTTTGGTGCAAAAAAAGTGAAAATGTTTGCGCCAAAAGGTAGAGGTTTCATATTCGGAGCTTAGCCCAAGTAATTTTCTTGACTCCTAGCTAGTGACTTGTAGACGATGCTTGAATTTAGTTGACAATTTTTAATCAAGTGAGGGGTTAATATAAATAATTTTTATGCTTATCCGCTTGTTTGCACCTTAAATTTCTAAGGACATATAAGTGTATAAAAGTGCAGAAGGCACGATATAGCAAAGCAAAGGGTGAAGCTCTTTTAGAATTAGGATGCATGCTCTAAGCCCTGAAAGGGCGTCAAATTGGAACAAGTTGTGGCTTTTCAAGTCGAACATTTTATTTATGTAATTATGCAGATCAGCATAAAAAATTATAGTGATGAGGATAGTAACAATAATTTTTCTTTTAAAATCGATATTTCATGGTCAATTGGATTCTTTATGGGTTGTTCATTGAGTGAGCTGTCAGTTATTTTTTCTTCTTATCAACATAAGACCAATAAAAGTGAATAATCCATTGAAAATGATCAGTTCAAAGCCAAACTGGTACCCACCTAAGTAAGGCGGGGCAAAGGCGCCAAGCAAGTAGGTGAGTATCGGTGATAGAATCGCTATATAAGGCACCCCTTCATCCCACACTCGAAAAGAAGTAAAAAGACCAAAGGCAAACATGCCGAGGATAGGTCCATAGGTATAACCCGCAGCGGTAAACACTGAAGAAATTACGCTTGCATCATTGATCTGTCGAAAGGCAACAATCACTAAGAAAACCACAGCGGCTGTGCCGATATGAACCCATTTTCTGATGCGTACAGCTGATTGACTTTCATGATCCTTCATCTGCAGTATATCCACACAGAAGCTCGTAGTGAGGGCTGTAAGTGCAGAGTCGGCACTCGAATAAGCTGCAGCTACAATGCCTAGCATAAAAACAACTCCAACTGCTATGGGAAAGTGTTCTATAGCCAACATTGGGAATAACTCATCAGTGCGTTCAGGGAGATCAATACTCATCTCTGAGGTATATAGGTATAGAAGTGCCCCTAAAATTAAAAATAGCATATTTACAAAAAGTAGCGAAATACTAAACCAGAGCATATTTTTTTGGGACTCTTGAAGGTTACGGCAGGTTAGGTTTTTTTGCATCATGTCTTGATCGAGACCTGTCATGACAATGGCTATGAAAGCACCAGCAAAAAACTGCTTCCAGAAAAATAGCGGGCTTTTTACATCCCAAAAGAAAATTTGTGTTTGAGTACTTTTATTCAATAAGGTGGTCAAAGAATCTGTGTTTGGAAACTCCCTAATAATGAAAAAGATAGCCACTATGACTGCTGCTAACATGAAAAAGGTTTGCAAGGTGTCGGTGTAAACGATAGTTTTGATTCCTCCTTTATAAGAATATAGGTAGATGAGCACTAGTGTTATCAATACTGACACCTCAAAAGGAATATTCCATGCATCAAAGATCGCTATTTGCAGTACAGTAGCCACTAAAAATAAGCGGAAAGCTGTACCAATAACCCGAGAAAGTAGGAAAAACCAGGCCCCTGTTTTGTATGACTTTATGCCCAGCCTCTCTCCTAGGTAGCCATAAATGGAGATAAGATTTTGCTTGTAGTAAAGAGGAAGTAGTACTTTGGCAATGACGAAATAGCCGAGTAAGTATCCAATTACGATCTGAAAATAGGAGAAATCGGTATTGCCCACCTCACCTGGTACGGATATAAAGGTAACACCAGAAAGGGATGCGCCTATCATACCAAAGGCCACAACATACCAAGGAGATGAGCGATTTGCTGTAAAAAACGTTTTATTGGTGATTTGTTGAGATGATGTGAAATGTGAAATTAAAAGGAGCAAAAGGAAGTATCCTCCGATAATTCCTAGCACAAGACTTGGGCTCATTATGTCGCGTTTTGAGTATTATTGAATGATCAAAGATCGAAATTTAAAAGAGATTCAAAAAATAAGTTAGCTTTATACCTCGTTTTTAGCCGTGTAATCCTGCGATTGTGTTTTGACCTAATTATCACCAATTGAAGCTTTCAACCGATTGTGCAATCGAAAAAGAGGTGTTTTGTTCCCAAATGACAGGTATTGAGGCTAAACTTTGTTGATTTTTTTTCAAAATTTTAGCTATGCAAAAACGATATAAGAGTTTCGAGAAGAATTTTATTATGCATACCGAGTATTAAATGTAATAATCATTGGAATTCATTGAGAAGCTAACCTTAATTGTATAAATGGCGTAGATTTTGAAGATTATTTTATATAGATTTGTTGTAAAAGAAAATACACTATGAACAAAATTATTACAAGAGTTGTCGTAATCTTCTTATTCGCATTCATTGGATTTGCATGTAGTAAAGAGACCGAAAAAAAGGAAGTTATTACTCCTGAAATTGTGCTTCAAGCCACAGGTCCTTTTTTTGAAGGTCCTAATGACGCCAACGGAACTTGGGATTTCGATTTGGATACTTTCTTTGGGGAAGAAGGCATTGCTAGAGAAATTGACGAGGCTCGTATAACTTCTATCAGCATCAAGATGGTAGGTTCGGATGAGTATCCTGAAATGAAGAACATGAAGCTAGAAGTAGTATCCCCCAATACTCAAATGCAGACGGTTGGAAACTATTTGGGCGAAGTGAGATCAGGAGAGCGTTTTGAGCTTAAAGTAGCAGACGGACAAGATAAGCTAGTACGTAAATTCAATGATAGTCGTATGACTTTTGTGGCTACTTTTGATGTAGAAGATGAAGAGTATTATGATGATATAGAATTTATAGTTCAAGTGACTTTTGAATTAGATGTAGTCAAATAAATCCAATTAATTAAACAAACTAAATACACAAATATGATGAAAAAAAGCTTATTAACTTTCGCAATTTGTCTACTGGGATATTTTGCCTTTGCGCAAGATGCTGATGCGATAGTAGGCGTATGGGAGCCAGGACATGGAAAGGCTAAAGTAAAGATTGATGAAATCGACGGTAAATTTTATGGTAAGATTGTTTGGTTGAAAGAGCCTAACGATCCAGATACAGGAAAGGCTAAGACAGACAAGAACAATCCAGATGATAGTATGCATGATGTGCCGCTAAGAGGATATAGAATTTTGAAGGATTTTGTTTATCAAGGTGATGGAGTATGGGAAGAAGGTACTATTTATGACCCAGAGGCCGGCACTACTTATTCATGTGTGATTAAAATGAAGGACGAAAACACCCTTGATATTAGAGGATTTGTTGGCTCGAAGGCATTTGGAAGATCCGATACTTGGAGAAAATTAAGCAAAAAAAGCTCATAATTCATTTTATAACTTGAAATGAATGTCCCTAGCTGGCCAGTCTTTAGGAGTATAAAATTGGTATTACCGTTTGGTAAGCAATAAAAGCTCTCAAAATATGGTCAATTAGGGATTTTTTCCTTAAAAAGAAATAAAGTTAGGCTTAATTTCCAGTATTAGTGAATTTAAAAACAATCTCAATGAAACACTTTCTAACGATAATATTAGGACTATTCTTATGTCTTCCTTTTGCAGTTATAGCACAAGAAGAGGACGACGACGAGGATTGGTCAATGTATGACGATTTTGAGCTCGAGGATGATACTCCAGTAAAAAGATATGCCAAGCCTACCATTGTAGGGATGAGCCCAACCCGCTTCGTGACTGTAGCTTGGGATGCTCAAATGGGCTATGACATGAGCTTATCAGATGTAAGATTTAATAACTCAGGCCCTAATGGTCAAGGCTTTCCAGTAGATGGTGATGTGGATCAGCCAACTAATGCTAGAGCAAACTATACGGGTGGATTAAGGCTCAATTCTAATATTCCAGTAATTTCAAAGAGTAGCCTTGTATGGCAATCGGGAATTAATTTCATGGATGTTAGATACAATATAGATCGTGAAGGTACTAGAGGTACTCAGTTTGCAACTCCTCCATCAGGTGGAAATCAAATGGGCGATCGCGATCTTGTCGATATTTTAAATGAAGACGGTTTACGTAATCTCAACTGGACGAATACCTTCTTCATTCCTGTAAGTGAAAATCAATACATCATCTTCCAAGGACAAATGGACTTAAGTGGGAATTATGGCATTGGCTTGCAGCCTCTGAATACCATACGTTACAGTGCCGCAGCAGTCTATGGGAAAGTAGTACATGAACGTAAAAGATGGGGTCTAGGGGTTTCTAGAACTTATCGAGTAGGTAACCTAAACTATGTACCGGTAGTTGCCTTTGACTATACCAGTAGAGACCGTAAATGGGGAACAGAGATTTTATTCCCTGCAAGAGCTCATGTGCGATATAACTTCAGTCGCGAGTCTTTATTATTAGTAGGCTTTGAGCTTGAAGGTCAAAGCTACAGAATAGATGATTTCTCCTTTGGTGATAATTCTTTTGAAATTAAAAGAGGTGAAGCGCGTGCTCGTGTAGAGTGGCAGCGTAAATTGATGACCGGAATATGGTCGCACGTACAAGTAGGCTACCGCTACGATTGGTCTTTTGATGCAGACGACCTAGAAGGCAGCCGCGATTTCTTCAGAGGGCTATTTGGTTCTCAAGAGTTTGGAATGAGAAACAACCTCACCAACCCGATATACTTCCAGGTGGGAGTTTCTTTCGTGAGCGGATAGGCTGAAAGAACCTTGTGTCTAGTATTAAAAAAGCCTCTTCAATGCTGGAGAGGCTTTTTTTAATTTTATCCCGCTTGATAAAAGTGACCATTTTTCAGAAATCGGTTCAGAGCATCTTCTTGCTCTTTTTCACTGATATTTTCAAAGAGTTGATCACCTACTGCTAACTTAGATATGGGGGAGAGGTGCTCGTTTTCTCCTAAGAATATCAACATTTTGTTCTTATCATCTTGATCGCATAAATAATCTAAGAAACGCATCACATTTCCTGACTTTTTACTGATACTATTTTGTAAAATAATCGCCACGTGATTGCATTGATCAACAAGTGAGATTGCATAATCGACAATGGACGGTTCTGATAAATTATCAAAGTCAAAGGTGACAACTGATGGGTGCAAATTTTTGATTTTCTTTAGAAGTGTTTTATTAAAGTTAAATGTCAGTTGATCTGTTATTTCAATATATATTACGGTTTTCATTTACTATTCTTTAGTACCAACAATACAAAATAGACAAACTATTTTGCCACAATCTTCATTTCTACTAAGACATTATGGATGCAGCGGCTTAGTTACGCTTGATTAGACGAATAGATTTATTTTGATTTAAAAATTTCAATATATATATTCCTTGGGGTAAGTCAATCATTTGTAAGCTATTTTTTTTGTCTTTTTCAAGCTTTATTACACTACTTAGTTGTTGTCCCAAGGTATTATATAACTGTGCTTGGCTTGTTTGGTTTACTTCGATGTATAATTCATTAAAGAATGGGTTTGGATATGCTTTCGCCACAAACGGGGGGACATTTTTTGGTGGAAGTTGGGAAGCATCTGTTATCAAGAGATATTGACTTAGCCCTCCACCTCTACTTCCTACAAAAAGCTCTCGGACGTTATCATTAGCATTCTGATTGATTGCAAATGCTAAATTTCGTCCCGTTCGCCAATTTCCTAGGATTTGGCGATTATCATTAGCGAAATACAAGGTGTCGGGTACGCTATCGCTAGGTTGGAAAATATTACGATAAATAAGCGGACTTAAATCACCTCCAGCATAAATTAAATGGATGCCCTCCTCGTCATTGAAGACCTCCACTGAGGGATTGCGAAAAGAGAAATTTTGGCGAATATCTAGAAAGGCTTCTGCTACGGTCTCGATTGAAAAACTCTCACCGCTTCGAACCAATTCATAAAGGTCTAATTGGCCATTGGCACGGGCTAGAAATAGAAAAACAGCGTCGCTTGATGGATCCTTGATTAAAGCAAAGTCATCGCCTATTGAAGTCGATATTGCTAAGCTCTCAAATTCCGCTGGTTTTTCATTCAATACTGTCCCTTGAGCAATATAAAGGCTATTTGTATTACCCGATGGGTTAGTGGAGGCCATCAAAAATAGAAATTGATCCTCATTATGCTCCAATATCCGTGGCCTCAAATTGGACCATTGTTTTTGACTAACATTGGAGATATCATTATTCACTAAACGATAACCTTCTGCTTCTTTTTTAAGTAGGGTTAGGCTAGCGTAAAACTGGTCGTTAGCTTGATGATTACCTCTATCACCTATCAATAGATATTCCTCCCCTTCGAATTGGAAGAACGTAGGTTTGCTATTCTCTCCTAGATCAAGCATATCGTTTTGTAGAAAGCCTTTTTCTTTCCATCGGAACTCAGGCAGTTCATTGGTGCCTATATTGATATATTTCCGGATACCATTTTTAAAGTTGATTCGGTTGTTAATATTGTTAGGTAAGTTGGTTGCAACAATTAAGTCTTTGATGCCATCGCCATCGACATCAAGAAAGTAAGGTGCAGGAAAAAGTTCGTCATTTGCAGGTTTGTTTTTGGGGAATTCATTTTCAAAAGAGAGAAAGTTAGCTTCACTATCTGTCCCTTTATTAGTTAAGAAGTATAATTCGTCGCATAATTCATGCCCCATAAGTAGGTCTTTAAGCCCGCTATTATTGAGGTCAATTGCAAGAAGGCTTTTGCCTCCCGCATGAAGCTCTGCGTTGGTTTCTAGTGTTCGTAATTCGTTGCATGATAGGCCATCGAATGCAAAGGAGTTACAATCACATTCCTCAAAATTACCCCATGTACGAGTTTCTCTTACAAAATCTAGGCCGCATGATCCGTTGATCTCTATGCTTTGATTACGATGTAGCTCAATAAATCCGCCGATGGCAAAGTTGTAAACCAATATATCTAAATCTCCATCTCCATCAATATCCGTGATGGACGGTATATCAGTCAAGTTGACTTGAAGATTGATAGGGCCTGAAAAGCCCTGTGTAAAAACAGGGTCTGCAATTAATTCAAAATTTAATTGGCCTTGGTTGCTAAGGTTGTTTTCAAAAACACGCATACCAAAAGGGCTGGCAGTAAAAAGATCTTTTCGGCCGTTACAGTTGAAGTCTGCCAAAATCACCCAGTCTAAGAGATCTTGGGGAAAGAGGTATTCATACTCAGGTGCGTAGCGATACTGATCCTCATCCCACAAAAAAGTGAATAATTTTTGTTGGCTACGATCAAAGATCACTAAGTCTTCCGTGCCATTGAGATTTAGATCCATACTTTGAAACTGAGGAGCGTTGAATCCTCCTACCCCCGATAGAGGGAGTACCCTTGAATCTTGAATGACATTGAAATCAGACTGAAAACTTACAGCTACCTGTGCTTTAGAATTGATGCTGCCTAATACCAATAATAATATACACAAAAGGAATGTTAATATATTGCGTTTTTTACTATAACACGCAATAATGCATGTTTGCTTATATGTTAAAATATACCAACTATTTTTATAAATTAATGATCCTTTGATACTTGGCATTTGCCGTAGAATTAGGTAACGAATTTTGGTTGTTGAGAAGGTTTTGAACTTCACAGTACATAAGAAAGATAAAAACTAGCTCTTATCATAAGGTACAAACGATATTTTTAAAAAAATATATGGGTCATATAGTATTTATTTTGATATAAAATGATAACTTTAATCGATAGAAAGTGTGATTTTCGCGTAGTATGTTGAAGATGAAATGATGCTTTAATTAAGTTACCTAGAGTGCAATTTGAGTATTTAAGCTCAATTGATGTCATCAATTTGAGATTTCTTATAAATATTTTGCAGTTAAAGCCTTAAGGTATATATTTGTTAAAGCTAAATCAATATATTAAGTTAGTTACTAATGGTTGCAGTAAACTAATTGATTATAATTGTATTTCGTCCATTTAATCATTGATTCAAATTTTACTTAAAAAATATTAGAGATGGAAACATTCATGGAAATTTGGGGAAGCCACGGTTGGATACTTGGTTTATTAATCATTGCTGGTGCAGTGGTTTACGGAATCAGTTATTTGATTCGTTTTTCCGCCGCTAAAGAATTGAAAAAACGTTATGATCTAGCTAGAGACCATGAGCAGACTGTAATTTGGAATTTTTCCATTACTATGATGGTAGGTCTTATTCTTTTAATCAATTCCCTTTTTGCTGACGAAGAAATCACGACCTTATTAGCGAAAATTTTCGCCGGTGGTATGTTAGCCTTAATTGTGGGTATCATTATTAATGCTGCCTTGAAGTATAGATATCCAGCATATTTAGAGAAAAAATTAAAAACTTTACGTTATACGCCCCGCATTTCACCGAAGTCAGGAAAACCAATGATTCTGCTTTCTGAAGAGGAAGAAGATGTTTATCTAGATGAAGGTATGCAGGCTGAAGAGGATTGTTTCTCTGTTGACTATGATGTATGGAGAGATGAGGAGAACGATTATACTCACATTGAAAAATATATTGGTCACAAAAGTGCTTCAGAGTGTCCGGAGTGTGGTTATATGACCTTGAAAGTTGTTAAAGAAGAAATTATTGAATCTCCAACAGTAGAAAGAGGTGGAGAATTAATGAAGTATTTTAATTGTGGATATTGTGGATACAAGACGAGAAAAATATTCGCTATTCACAAATTGAAGGAAAATCCTGAATTAGGTAGAACTGAAGCTTCTGCTTAAAGATTCTACTTTATATAAAACTAAAAGCCGACTTATGTCGGCTTTTTTTTGATCTATATCTTCATAGTAGTATTTGCTTAATGTTGCTCAGTAATTACGGCCTTAATTGTAAGGCTTGATGATGTTTGGATTGTTTAGTAAGTTAAGCAGTTTTTTTAATTGCAAGGGGAGCATCCCCAATTGTCTAATAGTCGGTATACATTGATTATCTAAACAGGATAGGGAATGTTTTGAAATAAACTAAAGCCTTGGTTATCATTATATTAATAGGTCTATTTTTTACTCCATTAGGAGCATGGTTTTTATGGAATAGTGGTTAAAACTTTCATCGTAGTTTTTCAATCAGAAATTTTGAAGCTCAGTCCTAAGTATTATTCTATATGCTTATCTACATAACGACTAAATAGATATACGCCTTGAAAAGACACAACTTGTTACTTTTTTACGCTCTTTCAGGACGAGATAATTTCTCACGGGGCTTAACCCTGTGCTTTGCTACTTAGCGCATTTAGCGCTTTTAAAACATAGTGCTACCTTCGAAATTTAAGCTGCAAACAAGCCGATAGCAAATAAAATTAAACAGGCATAGCTATTTAAATCTTTAAAACAACAAGGCTTTCAGGTCCCGAAGGGATCACATGTATATAGGAAAAATTAGTTCTCATCATCGATACCGAAGGCGGTCGTACATAAAATGATAATAGTCAAAACGCCGTCAACTAAATCAAAAATTGATGACTCATAGGCTTTATTTTTTTAGCTTTATTACAGACCGTCAGTAATTTTTGATTACTCTTTTTAGCCTTGTACTTAACATTTTTAAACATAGAAAATCTATCTTGAGAATGAAGCTGAAGATTGCACCTTATGATATTTAAACGTTTTAGGTCTCAGGAAAGAAGAAGACGCTCCTAAAATTGATATCTAAAAAATTTATGTGATGTAGATAAGCCTATCATTCTAATTCGTAAATCGCAATTGGTTTACATAAAAAAAATGATAAGCTTAAAATAAGCTTATCATTTTTTAAACAATCCAAACTTGTGCCTGCTCCAAATCAATAGAACTAAGAACATTTTAAGCAAATTTTGAATAAGGTTACTTCAACTTATTGGTCTATTCTTCCCATACTCTTTCTACAAATTCTATTACATTTTGATAAGCTATTCGGTTAACTTGTTCATTACTAAGCGGGGTGTTCTCCGATATGCCTTTGGCAATAGACGGGTAGGTGGAAGCATTCTCATGCTCTGGGAAATAAAATGGAACGCGTTGATGATAGTGTGGATGGTCTTGAGTATAAAAGAAGTCAGCCCCGAATGCTAACTGTTTTTCGAGTCCTAAGGCTATCCCCTTTTGTATATGTTCATAAATAAGTTCAGGCTCATTGTCAGCAAGATAGGCGCGTAAGAAGTTAATTCCTACCAGACCAGAGCGTTTCATTACTTCTAGAGCTAAGTCATTAGGCAGATTACGAGGATGATCAAATACCTCTCTAAAGTTAGAATGACTCGCTATAATGGGAATGTCTAAGCCTTTGCTGTCTATATAATTGAGGATACCGTATGCAAGGGCATCGCTGGTATGAGATAGGTCTATTGCTATTCTTTTGCCATTTAAGGTGTCAAGTAGATACTCGCCGTCAGATTTTAAGCCAACTTGAGTCATGTTTCCACCGCCAAAGCGATTTTCTTTATGGTGCGTAATGCCAATGTAAAAGATGCGACCCACATATTTCTTTATCGCTTTGATGCGCTCTTCTAGCTGCTCGAGTGGCTCATGTTCTTCAAGTAATCCTGAAGCATTTTCAATTGCTGTCAAAATACCTACTTGCTTTGTATGTGCAGAGCTTATGAATTGCGCTTTCGTCTTGACGAGATGAAAGTAATCTGGAAAGTCTAAGGTCAACTCTTTTATTTTTATAGCTTGGTTGATTGCATCTGATACTGAACCAGCTTTTGTATCTGTATAGATGGCCATTGTTTGTATGCTTACTTCGCCTTGTAACAGAAAATGAAGCGTAGCACCCATATCCATTCCATTTGCTGGATCCGCACCTTTTACATGATACATATAAGCAGGCAAATCACAATGCAGATCAATAATTGGTCGTTTCATTATAGTATTTATTGGGATAATTATATTTAATACGTATTTAGATTCTTTACAAAAGAATTATACCCAAAATAGTACAATTTGTTTGTTTCTGAAAGAATCTTGAGTTTGCCAGCCTTCGATATACTCTTATTTTTTCACGCTATGATCTTTTTTAAGTATACTTCTGACAAATACTACTAAAATTGCTTTTATATAATTCATTCCCGTGGTAAGCAAATGCCTATGCTGTATTGTACTTACCCCCTAGTTTCAACGACTTACTTGCTTGATTTTACTTAAAACGGTTGTACTTGTAGAAAACAACACCTCATTTTCAAGTACGGCTCTAAAAGAGCGATATAGCGTAGCACACGTTAAAAGCCTTTGTAATCTTTGCGATAGCCGTAACCCTGAGAGGAAGGCACAGATTTATTATTAGCATCGATGCTCATGTCTCGTGCCTATAGTGCTTTGAATCTGATATATAAACCTGCAAGGCTTTCAATACCTAGTGGGTTTTAATACAGTGCAATTATGACCCTAGACATAACATAGGGTCTGCTTAAAAACAGCTAAATTGTTGATAAATATATCATAAAGTCTAAACTTTATTTATCTGAATGCATAGTT
>JAFIEW010000082.1 GCA_020832375.1 Cyclobacteriaceae bacterium | reverse complement strand
GGACTTTTTAAACAAGCCCTAATTAGTCATTTTTCAATACTCTGATATTTTTTAGACAGACTCTATTTAACATAACAATTTTTATATGAGTATTATACTTATTATCTTTCCTTCATCCTCAGGCGATTAGCAAAACTTAAGATATTAACATGAGGTAAAGTTAGAATGGCAATAAATATAAAGACAATTGGAATTGGATTGATATCTTGATAAAATCGATCCCAAGCGAAATAAAAAAGAAACATACCCACAAAGGAAAGTATGGTAAATGGCATCGACTGAATATAAAAATATCCCATGGATTTATGACTGTGTGTCTTAGAGTTCACTTTAAGATAGCCAATGATTTGTTCAAGTGATTTTAAGCTATGCCAAGCTCCGAAATAAACGATAAAAGCAAGCAATAGTGGCAAGAATATGCTTATCATCAGAATCATACTGATAAAAATAATGTGCATACTGATAACTTTCAGATAACCAAATCGCTGAGCGATAATTAACAAAAGGACGAAGAGCGTTATCATTCCACCTAAAACAATATAACGATAATCAGCCAAGAAATTGAAGGCTGATACAGTCGTAGTCCCCTCTCCCACTATTTCTTTGATCACGAAAAGGCTTTCCTCAAAGTGAAGAAGAAGAATCCATAGTAATACAAATAAGCCATGAGTAATTCTTAAGGTGTGAATCAAGTAGTTTTCTTTTTTGACCGATACGATATCCGTCTCACCGAAATGCCACGCAGATATGGCAATAAAAAAAATAAGGGAAAGTTGAGGGCTTACTAGCCAAAAAGCCGCATAGCCTATCATAAGACCTAGATATTTTACAAAAAAACTTAGCCTAATTAGCTGTAAACTTTGCTTGTTGGCTGAATCAATAAAGTGATCCAAAGCGCCATGAGGAATACCAATTAAAAATAGATACGCTCCAAAGATAATGAGTTGGACGAGCTCATGAATACCAGCCTCTACCAATGCATTTTGAAAGGCAAGATATAAAATGGGTGGCAGTAGGCTTAAAATAAAGAGAATTATCGGAAAAGTGCTTTGGTTTTGTCGATCCATAGTTTGGGTATTTGCTTGATAAAAGGTATCCAAGGCAGGCGTAAAAAAATACTTATTTCTTCTTTGAGAGTAGTATTTTCGTCTAAGAAGGTTAGAATTCTTTCCATTGGATTATTTTTAAATAAAGACTGAAAGGCGTTTCTAGCCTCTAAAGGATTGTCTCTCAGCATATATAAAAGTAGTTGGTCATAAAATTTAAACCGACCTTTGGTTATTCGGCGTTCATTTTCTCCTGTTGCCAATAGTTGAGCGTCTTTTTTCATTCTCAGGAACCCGTATCCCGTGCTAGCTTTCATCATGCCTGCGGAAGTACCTATATTAATAACTCCATTTTCTGATACTGCTTTCAAAGGATAATTGGTCATCGGAATTTTACCCTTTTCAGTTGAAAGTATTTGATATTGTTGGACTCCTAACTTCTGTTGGCAATAGTCTTCAATAATGCTCTCATAAACAGCATCTTCGTATATAGTATTAGAGAAGAAGGTGAGTTCAACCAGTGCTTCATCATCCGAAAATGGCAGAACGTACATAAAGCAAAATTTATCGTTATAGCTCACACTAAAATCCATAAGAGTAGCACTCTTTGTGTCAAAAGTACCTTTTTCAGTTTTAATAGTCCAACCTTTAAAATGCTGCCACAGTAAGATATGGTTTTTCACGTTTTTTATTTTTGGCGGCAGAGAAGAGTATACTTTTTTTGCTGAGTGTTCTCCTTTATTCGTAATCACTTTAAACTCACCCTTTGCATCTTTATCTATACGATCTACCTTTTCGGTTTTGATTTCAAAGTTGGGATGACGATTGTAGTCAGCAGACTCCATAAATTGGAAGAAGTCTTTTCCTGCCAAATAGTGGTAGGTCAGTGATGACATTTCTTCTTTAGCCATCCATTTTTTTCCTCCTACTTCAAGGGTTTTCCAGTGATAGTTTTCTAAATGATGAAATTCGGTTTTATTTTCTGTCCAATAGCACCAAGTACGATCATTGGTACTACCATCATCGATCAGCAATACGCGACTTTTTTTAAAATCCGGCTGTTGATAGAGCTCATAGAGCAGATGGCGGGTAGAGCAACCAGCTCCAAGAAATACGATATCGAAAGCTTCCAAGGTTTATGATTAGGTTAAGTTGATTATCATACGGGACTTTTTTACCTGGGTGGTTAGAAAGTTAAGAATCTTTTTCATTCTTTTACACTCATTTTTATGGCATATTGTTATTTTTAGGGCCTCATATGTAAGCTGCAAGTATAATTAACGAGAGCTAAATCACTGTAAAATAGGTCGTAGTCAATTTAAAATTTTGACCGTTGATTAGGTAGATTATAAACATAGTCTTAGTACTTGGATGGAAGAATAGGTTTATTCTTTATCTTTTATTTGAAGCATTGGATTGATGTTACTACGGATGACAAATATAGAATGTAATACCTCTTAATGTGTGCTGTTGTTTACATTTAGAATCCACTAACATAAAAATTCAGCAAGTGAAGGAATATGATTTCTTACCTAAGGATTTGATATTATCTTTTTATGCTTATCCGCATAACTCCATAAATCGATATACGACTTAAGAAGACACAAGGTGTTACCTAGGTGAATGCTTTCTACTTCTCACAGGTTTTTTTACCCTATGCTTTGCTATGTAACGCCTTCAGCGCTTTTAAACCATAATACTCCTTTTGAAATTGAAAGTGCTAACAAGCGAATAAGCAAATGCCTTCTTATTTGTAATTTTCATAAAATTGAACTCAAGCGAATACTTTACTTTTATTTTACCGTTACATAAGCAATGAAGGGAATTGTCATTCTCTTAGTATCAATAAGTTGCTTTGGATTTCATTTTTTATCAACTTTCGCTGAAACTCAGTTTTCAATAAGCAGATGAAATATTAAAACTTTTCAATTATGATCAATAAACAGTTGCTGCTATTTTTTTCTATCATAGTCTTTATGATGCTCAGCGTTCAGTCCTGTACTTTCTACTATCCATATGGGGATCATAGAAATTCGGGTCACATGATGTATTCTCAAGGTTTTTTTTATAATAATCATTTCTATGATCCTAGGTTTTATAGCTTTAGACCACAGGGAAATAGGGTGATCATTATCGACAATAGAACTAATCGTCGCATCGCCAATATTCCGCAGAACCAAATTCAAACTAATCAGAATAGAGAAGTTCGGGATACCAGAAACAATACCCGTCAGAGTACGCGATCTGCGGTGCCTGAGAATAGACAAAGAAGAGGAAATAATCAACAGGTGAACCCTCGACAAAACGTTCGATCAAACCCTGCCAATCGAGGAAGAAGTCAAAACCGCAACACCCAGCAGAATCGCCAGCAAAACAGTAGTCAGGCTAGCCCACAGCGTTCTAATCAAAGACAAAATGTTAATCGAAGTGGTGGAAGTAGGCAGCAAAATCAACGGTCACAACCAAGTCGGCCTACCAGAAATAGAGGGGGGAACTAATTTTTACAGATCTTAAACCATCACCTTAGCTGAAAGGTTGTCAGCCACCTTATATTTTTTCCTTCCTACCATAAATAATTGATCGTTTATGTTGCAATCGATACCGTAAATTTCTAGGCTGATAAATTCAATAAAAGCTTTAAGCTTCTTAATTTTTTCCGCATATTAGCATCTGATTCAACTAACAAACGGATTTAGATGTCAAAAAATGGATTATTAATCCTGATCGCGGCGGTAGCGGCTTTCGGGGGATTACTATTCGGCTATGATACTGGGGTAATTAATGGAGCTCAGTTTTATCTTACAAAAAATTTCGAGTTAAGTTCAGGAATGAAAGGTTGGGTGGTCTCCTCTGCCTTACTGGGCTGCCTGGTTGGTGCGTTGGCGGCAGGCCCCTTGACCAATCGATTAGGTAGAAAGTTTTCCCTCATTTTAGCTGCAGCACTTTTCACCATATCTGCATGGGGTTCTGGTCTTCCCTCTTTTCTGCCTCAAGAAGTCTGGTTGTTAGTAGTATTTAGAATTCTAGGTGGACTTGGTATCGGATTAGCTTCAATGGCAGCTCCTACCTACATCGCGGAAATAGCCCCAAAAGAAAAAAGAGGTGTTTTGGTTACTTTCTATCAGTTGGCTGTGGTAACTGGCTTTTTTGTTGTCTTTTTGGCTACTTACTTCATAGGTAGTGGAAATACAGAAGAACAAAATATTGCTACTGGATGGAGATGGATGTTTTGGTCTGAATTAATACCTTGTTCGTTATTCTTTATACTCACTTTCTTTATACCTCGAAGTCCGCGATGGTTGATTAGTGTTGGTAAGGAAGAAGAAGCAATGAAGGTACTTAAGAGCATCAATAATGATCAAGCCGCACAAGCGGAATTTGATGAAATTAAGCTCTCTTTGGTGAAGAAAGAATTGGTAGAGACCAAGAAAATAAATCTTTTTCAATCCGCCGTATTACCGATCATTATTATAGGTTCTGTCCTTTCTTTATTTCAGCAATTTACGGGCATCAATGCAGTATTGTATTACGGAGGCGATATCTTCGAAAAAGCGCTTGGATTTACTTCAGAAGATGTGCTACAACAGCAAATTTTATTGGGAGGGGTAAATTTTGTTTTTACTTTCTTAGCCATGTTTACTGTCGATCGCTTGGGAAGAAAGCCCTTGATCTATATTGGAGGTTTTGGTATGATTAGCGGATTTTTATTGCTTGGTGGCACTTTATTTTTTGAGCAAGTCGGTTTATTGTCGCTCATTGGTGTTTTGCTTTTTATAGGTGCCTTTGCGATGAGTATGGGGCCTGTTACATGGGTGATGCTTTCTGAAATGTTTCCAAATAAAATCCGTAGTGCAGGTATGTCTATTGCTGTTGCTATTCAGTGGCTAGGGAATTTCTTTGTGTCTCAGACCTTCCCTGTTGTGGCAGAAAGTAAAGTCAATGAAGAGGGCATTTGGAATAACTCACTTCCCTACCTCATTTTCATTGTATTTATAGCAGGCTTAATGATTTTCACCTACAAATACCTAATAGAGACCAAAGGTAAAAGCTTGGAGGAGCTTGAGGGCATATGGGCAAAAAGATATGGCGAAATCAAAGAGTAGTCTCCCCTACTCTTTGATTTCTTGAATTAGTAAATGATATTGAAGTTATTACTTCATACTCGAAAAGTATGCATAAGATGAATGAAAGAGGTAGTTGATTTGTCAGAATCTTTTTCATGATAGCTGTCATTCCAACTTTAGCGCATTAGAGTTTTTTTAGCAGTTATTATAGATTAATCCAAATATAATTTGCAGTGTACTAGCAGATCTTTTATGCCTTTTTTAAGTTTCACTGGCTCTACATTAAAATCCTTATTTTTCAGTTTCTCGCCTAGGCCACATCTTTTTGTTAGTGAAAATAACCTATAGCTATACAGGTATTTTTTTTCAAGCAAATCGAAAAGTACCTTCATCCATTGATTATTTCTCTGATTAAGTATAGCATCATCTTCGCACTCATTATCATATTTATAGTCCAAATTAAAATTTCAATATGATATTGGTCAGTAAATTGAAGATAGCTAAATCTTATCTTTGTTCAGCTCAGTTGATCAATCCAGAATTCTACTTTCTTTTTCACTTTCCTAGGTAGAATTAAACTTTTCTAGAAGACTTAACTGCATACTGTGATTCTCTAGTCCAAGTATAGAGATTTTCCTTTTCTCAGAGAGATGTAAGAGATAATAATCCTAATTGCTTGAATTGTCCGTTGTTTTAACTGTTTCAAACTTGGTCCAAATGAATTGTTGATATAGCTTCCACCACACTTATATTGGATTAACTATGTAAAGGTCAACCTCCCAATCTTTTGAAATGCTTTTTAATTGCTTTAACTCTTTATAGCTAAGTACTTTTTCAATTTCTGCAGATGATTCTCGAGCGTTTACTCTTTTCTGAGTATCATTGGTTTAGTCAATTGTTTTAAAGATTGTAATATCAGAGCTATATAAGGCTTCTTTGATTTCAGGTATTGAGGCTACCAATGAACTCCCTAACAAATGGTGTATTCCTCAAACAAATGAGGTTCTTTGCCTTTCTCTATCTGTTATTTTACATAAGATTGTTGGTCATTGCTAAAAAAGAGAATGCAGAAAGGCAAAGAAATAGGATGATTCTAATGCTCAGTTTTGCCATTATCATATCTTGTTCACTTAAAAATAGGTTGAATCGTTAGGCTCTTGCAATTACTATTTACTCCCCCTCATCCCACTAAAAACATAACTTTAAGAAGACCTACTTGAAGTAACTTTAGCTTTTTTTACTGACTTCGTGAGCCATACAGGAAGTAGCAAAAATACTCCGATGAGGGAAAAGATTAATCCTCCTATCGTACCTACTGCCAAGCTAAACCAGAACACCTCGTTTTGACCATGGATAATAAATGGAATGAGTCCAAAGCAAGTAGACAATACCGTCAATAAGATAGGTTGAGCTTTTGAAGTAACAGCCTTCATCACCGAGCGATTGTAGTTTCTGTCTTCACGTTGCATCATATCATGGATAATGAAGATTCCCGCATTGACCGTAAGACCACCCAACATCACGAAAGCAGCATACCCTCCCTGATCAAAGTAGAAATCAAACCATCCGAAAGTAAGAAACAAGCCTACAAAAGATAATGGAATTAAAAACACGAGCAATAAAGGAAGCTTCAGATTCTCAAATAATACAGCGCATATCAGAAATATTGCCGCAAGTAATACTAAAATGAGTCCATACTGACGCTGGGTGCTCTTGCCACCCCAAGACCATGTATTCTTTTCAGCGGTGAAGCCCAGCGGCATGATGGCGTTCATTTCCTCAAGTACTTCTTCTAGAAATTGGTCACCAAATTTATTGGATCCGAAATACTCGAAGGAGAGCATTCGAATATACTGCCTGTCTTCCTTATGAAGAGCGGAACTAGTTTTTTCTAGTCTTAACTCTCCAAGCTCGCCAGGTTTAAGTCTGATATTTTCATTTAATTCAATTGCATTATTTTCTAAATCATACTTACTGTATTCATCAGTATTGTATCCCGTTACATAAACCGGAAAAAACTGATCAGCTACTGTAAGTGACATATCAGAGCCAGAAGCTTTTGCTACATTTCGCAGTGATGCAGCTACTAATCCCGCTGAGACTCCTGAATTGGTCATGCGTTCAGGACTCATGTACAACACATACTCTTCACTTGCTCTTTCTCTCCAGCCCAATCTTTCATTGGTATTGACCTCTTTCACCCTCGGATGTACGATGAGTTTCTCAGCCATTACCTCTGCTTGGCGCTCTAGCTCATCGTAGTTATAGCCCATCATTCGCACTCTAAAAGAAGGTATCCCCCCACCCGATCCAGTGCTAAATCCTTGACCAACGCCATAAATACCCCAGTTAACACCAGACCAATCCGTAGATTTAGCACTGAGCTGCGATTTCAATATATAGGGTAATGAGCCTTTTTCATTTTCCTCATCAAAAGTGATTTCGATATTAGCAAATTCTCCCGAGCTGATAGTAGTTGTAAAAACATCAAGTCCATCTACCCCAGAAAGAAAATTTTCAAAGTCACGAATAATGAAATCCATGTTTTCAAGGGTATTTCCATAGGGTAATCTTGCATTGACATATAACTTCGTCTTTTCTGGCTCTCTATAAGAAGAACGTTCATATACATGCTGCACAAAAAGTCTTAACCCACCACCCAGTGCTTTATCAACCCAAGGCCGTATTTCTTCTTGATATATATCGCTACCAATTGTTTCATTATACCACTCCTTATCATCCCATTTGGCTGGGAGCATGAAAACCGGTAGTCCAAATGCAAGAATGGTAAAGGCGGCTAATGTTTTCTTTCTTTTAGCAAGGAAAGATACCACCCTATGATACCCTTTGAATACATATACTCTTCTTCGTAAATTTTTCATACCTAATTTCCTGCTTCCTCTCCCCTCTTTAAATATTAATTCATACATGGCAGGAGTATAAAATAACGCCACAAATAGGGATACCCCTAAAGCTAGAGAAATTACCAAGGAGAAGTCTAGCAGGTTGCCTTGATCTTCCTCAGGAAGGAAAAACACTAAAAGTAATGCACTTATAGTAGTCAAAGAGGCGGCTAATAAGGCTAAAAAAACCTTTTTATTACCTTGCTTGTACATATGATCAATCATTACGATGGCATTGTCAACTAAAAGGCCAAAAGAAATGGTTAACCCTGCTAAGCTATAAAGGTGTATGGGTACTTTAAGGAAATATATAAGTAGAAATGTTAAACATAGGTTGACTAATATACCCGAAAAGAGCACTAAGAGATATCTTGGATTCCGATTAATAAGAAATATGAATAAGATCAAAATAAGAATAGAAAGTCCGGATCGCTGATAGACCTTCTCAAGTTCTTTCTCAAGAAATTCTGTTTCATCGTAAATCAACCTCACCTCGTATCCTGCAGGCAAGGTCTGCTCAATTTGACTTATTTTCTGTCTTACTTTTCTGCCGAGATCCACAATGTTAGAACCTTCTCTCGCTTCTAGTGACATACTAACAAAATTTCGGCCGTTGATTCTGCGAAAACTTGTAGGTTCTGTTTCCTCTACTGTTACTCTAGCTATATCTTTCAGCCGGATTGGCTTCTCATCTGTTTCTCTAATGATAAAATCTTCTATTTCATCTAAATCATAGATGGAACGATCTAATTTTAGAAAGACATAGCGGTCATTATCAAATTTTCCCATACCGGGAAAGTATGCACCGTAATTTTTTCTCAGCTCATTGATTAAGCTACTTTTATTAATGTTTTGAGTAGCTGCCGCAGCTTCATCAAACCTTATCTTGATACTTAAGTCATTTGCACCAAAAAACTCAATAGCCTCCAGCTCTCTTAATGCAGAAAGTGGCTTTTTAATCAACTCCTCTCCCGCCCTTTTAAGCTCGAAGGGCGCTAAAGGAGCATTGATGGTATATTGCATGAAAATACCACCTTCATCTCTTCTTTGACTTTCGCTAATGGTAGGGAATGATACTCGCTCATCAAGCTTGGGATACAATTGCCTTATCAACATAGCCAATTCAAAACGCTTAAAGTCAAGATCAATGTCTTTATCGAACTCTAAGGTGATTCTTCCTGAACCATAGTTAGAGACAGAGGCAATTTGTCGAAGATCAGAAAGCGTGGAAAAGCTATTTTCCATTGGTGCTGTGGCTAACTGCTCCACCAAATTGGGAGAAGCCTGACTAACCTGGTAGCTCACATATATTCGAGAATCCGCAGGAGGTGGATTTAGATTGACCTTCAATTTTGGTAGAAGGGCCAAGCCTCCTATACTTAGCGCAATAAAAACAATGACTACTCGAAATGGTGACATGACTAAAGTATTAGGCTTTTAATTTTTCTTTTGTGGAATGAGTATAGTAGTAAGCTAGAGGAACATAAAAAAGAGAACTTAATGTGCCAATTGTCAAACCACCCAAAACAGCTATTACCAATGGTCGTTGAAGTTCAGCACCTAAACCACCAAAAAATAGCAAAGGTGCAAGAGCAAGCATGGTCGTTAGTGATGTCATTACTATAGGCTTTAATCGTATCAAACCACCAATATGAATAGCATCTAATAAAGCTTCTTTTTTCAATTGACCCTTATCGAGATTGATACGATAATTTCGGTTGATGATATCAATTTTAAGGATTGCGTCGTTCACAATAATACCCAACATTACAACCAGGCCGATTCCTGACATTACATTCAGGCTTTCACCAAATACCAAAAGAAATAGAAAAGAGCCTCCTAAACCTAGCGGTAATGTACTAACTACAATTAAAGGCTGTAGGAAGTTTTCAAACTGTGCCGAAAGGATAAAATAAAGTAAAGCCACCGCTACGATTAGAATGAAAATGAGCTGACCGATGGTTTCCCTGTCAGAGAAGTACTTCCCTTTTAATTCGTGTACTAATCCATTGGCAAAGGCCCACTCATCCGCAACCTGATCTAGTTCATTAATGTTTTGATTTTCATCAAAATTCACACTGAAATACCTGCCTGATTGATCGGAGGTTATATACTTCGGTTGCTCTATAAAGTCAAAAGAAATAAAGGTGCTCAACGGGTATACTTTATTGTCTTTTCCCCTTACCGTTTGACGCTCAACTGCCATTCTAATTTCTTCCGACTCCATATTTAGCCGCACGGGTACGTCAGTACCAAAACCAGTGATATTGGTAATATTGAATTCACCAAACAACTTTTCTACCTTATCTAGTAGGTTTTCAAAGCTTACACCATATCTATTGAGTAAGCGATAATTAGGGCGAATACTCAGGGCTTGCGTTTGCTCCATGTTTTCGCTCATTTCAAAATTTTGAATCGGAAATTGAGCAATGATCTCAATCTGCTCTTCAAGCTTTTGTTTGGAGTCTCCTTCAGCCCTCCATTTTAGAATTAAATATGGCTCATTTGAGTAAAAGAGCTGATCGAAAGCATTAGGAGCTGGATCAATACTTATCCGAGCTTCTGGATAGTTGTTAGAAAAAAAACGTCTAACTTCTTCGTCATAAGTTTCGAGGTCTTGCTTATTTTCGAAAAGTAGGTAAACACTCGCTTTTTGAGCGGCATTATCTTCAAATTGAAGCAAATATTGGCTGATACCAAAGTCAGCGTCATATTGAAGCGGCTTCACTCCTGGCATCTCAAAAAGCTGCTGCATACGTATGGTATTTTCTTCAACACTAACCGCCTCATTCCAATCAATTTTTAATTGTAAATCGCGCTTTTCTACCTCAGGCATACCTGCAATAGGAAGTGCGTATCCGAAAAAAATTGCCGCAGGAATGAGAATAAGAAGAAAGATAAACCATGCTAAAGGCCGTTTAAAAATGTGATCGAATGAGAAATTATAGGCACTTTCAATGTAAGAGAAGAGCTTACTCTCCTGCTTGATCTCACCTTTGTGGTTTTGAAAGAATAACCGATAAAGTAAGGGTAGTAAGATAAAAGCTACTAAGAGAGAGACTCCAAGAATGGTACCTACAGCCACTGCCTGATCGAAAAAAAGTGCACCAGCTACACCACTCAAGAAGACCAAGGGGACAAAAACCGCCAAGGTAGTAAGTACTGAACTGATTAATGCACTCATTATCTCATTTACCCCTTCTACACAACTGTCGAATACCGTCATACCTTCGGCTTGCTTCCTGCTTATATTGTCCAAAACAATGATCGAGTTGTCTATCAACATTCCAACGCCAAGAGCCAAACCACTTAGGGAAATAATGTTGATAGATATATCGAAAAGTTGAAATAACAAGAAGCTAATCAATAGCGATACCGGTAAAGATACCGCCATGATGATTGGCGTTTTGTAGTTACCGATAAAGATGAAAAGAATGGCTAGGGCAAAAACCCCGCCCATATACAAAGATGAACTTAAGTTTTCTATACTGGTGTTTAGAATTTCAGATTGATCTTGTGACACATCAAAGTGAATGGATGGATAGTCTTTTTGAAATCTTTCAACCTGTGCATATAGCTCAGGCATCACTTGATTCATGCGAGCTTGCGGCTGTTTATGAACATTGAGTACAATACCTTCTTGTGCATTGAAGAGATGCTTACCTTTTGGTCTTTCTTCAGTAGACTTTACTTGCGCTATCTTTCGCAATGGCACAAAACCTGCAGTGTCGGAAATTTGTACTGGTAGGTCAAGAATGTCTTCGGCTGAGCGAAGTCTATTTGCCATTTTCAGGAAATATCGATACTGACCATCCTTAACACTTACACCACCAAGCTCTCTATTTGCTTGATCGATAGCGGAGATAATGGCTGTTTCATCAAGATTATTAGATCTCAATGCCTTAAGATTAGGTATTATCTCAATAGTCGACGTGCGAAGCCCATTGATATCTACCAATGAGACACCATCAACTTGTTCTATTCGTTTTCTTATAATGCTTTCTGCAAAATTGGAGATTTCGACAAAGCTTGTATTATCAGATTTGGCTGAAAGGTGTACTCTTAGCACAGGAATGTCTGATGCATTGAGCCTCACTACCGTTGGCCGATCCATGCCCTCTGGAAATTGATTACTTAATCGATCAATTTTTTCATTGATTTCAATGAAAACCAAGTCCATGGAGGTGCCGAATTCAAATAAAAGCCTAAGTTCTCCGCTTTCGCTTCCCGCTTTGCTTTCCATTTCCACCAAGTTAGGGAGTGTCTGCATAGCATTGCGCAAAGGAGATAACACATTATTATCAACTGACTCTGGAGATGCGTTCGACAAGTTTACCTTTACTACAATTTCAGGAATGTCTGTTGGTGGTAATAAGGATACTGGCAATTCCCGAATTGCAAGCAAGCTAAAAATTAATAATGCAAAAGTGGTCATTAAAACGGCCACTGGTCTTTGTATGAGATACTTTACCATAAGGCTGTTTTCTTTTTAGTCGCGTCTGCTAATATTTTCTTTTTTTAATTCTACCGGCGCATCGTGAGCTAGCTGCAGATTATTACTGGTAATTACTGTGCTTCCCACATCGATTCCTTCTAATATTTCCACTTCTTTACCATTGTCCATACCTATTTCTACATAATTCCATTTTGCCCTGTTGTTATCTACAGTAAATACTACAGGCCTTCCGCTCCTGATGACTACTGCCTTTTTGGGGACCCACATTCTGTTAGGATAAGGTATTTTGATGACTACCTCTGCATTCATACCGGGTACTATGTTGGCTGAAGTTCTTGTTTCCACTGTAACCTTGACCTGTCCCGATTCATCTACTTTGGGGTTGATATGTCTCACCTTCCCTTCAATAATTGCATTTTCTGCATCGAATAAAGGACGTATTTCTACTGGGAATCCGCTTTTTAAATGCTTCAAATCACTTTCTAAAACATAAATATCTAAAAGCATATTACCTGAACTGTAAAAGCTAAATAGTTCATCACCTGCTTTTACAGGACTACCTTCTGTCACTTCAAGATCCACAACATATCCGGCGTAAGGGGCAGTAAGTCTTAATTTATTGAGCTTATTTTGAGCACTTTTTTTCTCAAGGAGTGCATCGGCAAGACCACTACTTACCCTTAACCTCTGGAGTAAACTATCTCTTTCAGCCTTACTAGCGCTTTTACCTTCGGGAAAACCTATCAGCGTATTTTCGAATTCGAGTTCTGCTTTCTCTATGTTTAACAAAGCCTTTTCAAGATCTAAGTTAGCCTCATCGCTTTCAAATTGAAGAAGTAAGCTACCTTGATTATATAATTGACCTACTCGAGCGGGTAAACGTCTGATCGTTCCTTCTACATCGGCAGTATACTTATTCATCTTTTCAGGACGAAAAGAACCATTACCTTTCAAATAAAAATAATAAGTACCGTCTTGGCAGCTATCATAAGCTACTTGAGTAGCTCCGATACTAGATTTGTTAGCTTCAGACTTTGCAGCCTCTTCCTTTTCTTCTTCTGATTCAGAATCTCCACATCCCACTAAAACGAAAAATAAACCAATAAAACTTAAAACTTGAATATAATGTCGACTCATTAAGGTAAATTTACTTTTAATATTCACACTAAGTTAATTACTTTGCACACCAAATTTAGAATAATATATTTAGGATACACAAACCGTTCAACCAATAAATTAAAAATATGTGGTTTATGTCCTCTTTTTTTGTGTGTTTCGCATAAAGTTGGCTATAAAGCTTTGCTGAGGAATATGTAATAAAAGAAAAACGATAATTACCAATCTTGAAGAGTATATTTTGCTCTCAGACTTCGTTAAACTAATTCGATTGAATTTATGGAAAAAACAATTTTACTCTACTTTTTTGCTCTTCTAATCTGCCTACCTTTAATGGGGCAAGGCAATGATACGCTTAAAATTAATCTCGACGAGGCGATTGATTTAGCAAGAAGACAATCACCGCAATATCGAATTATTGTGGCTAGACAAGAAAACCAATATTGGCAGTATCAATTGTTTAAATCCAATTATTTACCACAGCTGCGTGCTAATGCCACACTTCCCTCTTTTAATAGAAGCGTAAATGTGGTGCAACAACCAGATGGAGCTGAGTTTTTTAGAGAAGTCAGCCGCCTTGATAATCAATTTGGGCTAAGTATGTCTCAAACGATCACAGCTACGGGAGCCGAGGTTTTTTTAAACAGTAACTTAAGAAGAATTGATAATTTTGAACCTATTCAAAACTTTCAATACAATAGCCAACCCGTATTTATAGGAATAAATCAACCTTTATTTGCCTTTAACCAACTGAAATGGGATAAAAAGGTAGAGCCGTTAAGATTTGAAGTAAGTAAAAAGATCTTCAATCAGGATATGGAATTGATTGGGAGGAATGTAAGTGATATTTATTTTGATCTTCTCCTAGCTCAAACCCGATACGATCTTGCCACCAATAACCGTAAAGCAAATGAAACACTTTTTAATATTACCGAAAGAAGGTATCAATTAGGAAAGGCCAATGAAGAAGATCTCCTTCAAATTGAATTGCAGTTAATCAACTCGGAGCAGGAGGAACGGGCTGCATCAGCTGACTTAGCTAATCAAAGCCTCAGCCTTGCAGTACTTATAGGACTTTCAGGATCTGAAAACATCATTGTGTCTAATATCGATAATGTGCCTAATTTGATTGTAGAAGAGGAAATTGCTCTTGCTTATGCGTTGGAAAATAATCCAAACCCTATGGACTTTGAGTTAAGAATCAGAGAGGCTGAAAGGGAAGTAGCTAGGGCAAAAGGAGAAACAGGACTCGTTGGTAATTTACAAGCCAATATTGGTTTGACTCAATTTGTGGAAAATGAAGCCATAGGTCAAGCTTTTATTAATCCTCTAGATCAGCAAGTTGTCAATTTGCAGTTCAGTATGCCTATACTAGACTGGGGCCGTATGAAAGCAAGAAGAAGGGTGGCAAGTGTACAACTTGAAGTTGAAGCGGCGAACGTATATCAAGAAAAACTCAATTTTGAACAGGAGCTCCGTACTCAAATTCGAAGAATAGCCATCATAAAAGGTCAATTTGAGTCCAGTCAGAGAGCAAGACAAATAGCTGATAGAAGGTGGCAGTTAGCTCAAAATCGCTTTGAGCAAGCACAAATTAGTATTACTGATCTTAATATTGCTCGGGAAGAAAAAGATAGAGCCGCTACTTCTTATATCACTGCTGCGAAAGACTTTTGGGTAGCCTACTATGATCTAAGGGCTATCACACTTCATGACTTCGAACAGGGTAAAAATATCGATTACTATGAGTTTGATTGGCAAGGGGAATCTGTTTTAGATTAATCATTACCACATCTAGCGGATACAGCTAATAAAAAAGAGACCTAGGCAATAGGTCTCTTTTTTATTACAAAATTTGTTGGAATGTCAAGCAAGCTGCTTTGCTTGAACCTCCATCATTATTTTGTTAATTTGAACTTTAATTTTTTCTAACAAATCACTTGGATAAAGAGGCGGTTCAAATATGACCCATGAACCATCTTTCATACGAAATTTGAAAATAGCCGCTACATATCGGTACTCCTCTACCTCTCTCAAGTCGATATGGATGGTTTTCCCGAAAGTCTTTGGTCGATAGCTAATTTGATAATCTTCAATATTTAAAAAGCGTTTATACTGTCTAAAAAAGCGATCTCTTATCCATAGCCATCTAATTGGGACTAATAAGAGAAGCGTTTGCACTGCAAAAAGACCAACCAGAATAGTATTGAACAGATTGGCTTCCATTGAAAGATAAAAGTAAGAGAATAACCAAAAAAGAATGTATGAAATGAGAATACTTGCATGGATGATACGCCATCTTTTTAGGTTTTTACGACCTATTATTTCATTATCATGGTCTACCTTATCTAAATCTACATTCATTTTATATATAATTATTGTTGATGATTAAAACTACATTTTATCTATTTGAACATCTAATTTTCGTTAAAAAATAATGCAATATCCTATCAATTTGTTTAATTTAGCTGCATAACCCACTTAGTGATCAATTAAAGCATTATGAAAAGCAAAATTTTTGCCATTGTCAATCAAAAAGGAGGCACAGGTAAGACTACCACTACAGCAAATTTAGGCGCCGCCCTTGCAGCGAATAGCAAAAAGGTTTTACTGGTTGATATGGATCCTCAAGCCAGTTTGAGTTATTATTTTGGCTTTCATAACGAAGTCTACCATGTGGGGAAAGTACTTGAAGACGAGGAAATGGATGATCGATTTATCAATGAAATTTCAGAAAACTTTCACATTCTGCCAGGGCATATTGAGCTCGCAGATATGGAGTTAAGCTTAGTGAACAAAGATAATAGAGTATATGTGCTAAAAACCATACTAGAGGAGTATTTAAAATCTACATCTTATGATTATATACTTATTGACTGCCCCCCTTCCCTATCACTATTGACAATTAACTCGCTTAATCTAGCTGATGAAATCATAGTTCCTATGCAATTAGAAGTCCTGAGCATGCAAGGATTAGAGCTAATTCAAAAGACAGTGAATAATCTCAACGATTCGTATCATCCCAGCTTAAAAATAAAAGGTATACTTCCTATAATGTATGATACTAGGAAAAAAATTACCCAAGAAATCATAGATTATATCAACGAAAACATCAAAATCCCTATTTTCGATAGTAACATCCGGTCGGACGTAAGGTTGGTAGAAGCCCCCTCCTTTGCAAAGAGTATTCTGGATTATGCACCCAAGAGTAATAGTGCCAATGATTATCGGGCATTCGCTAAAGAGATTATTAGCTTGGGATGATAATAGAAATACGCTTCCTGATAATATTTTAGCTTTTTTATACTTCGAGCTTCTTCTTTTTGAATTTTATCGTTCCTACTGGTAATCTTTTTCATGGAACACGTCAGCAGAATAAAGAAATCTGTACTTTTGTATCCTTTAAAGGCTAACACAAAAAATCAGTAGAGAATTAGATTGAATTTTACAAATCCCCCTTCTTTTGATGGTCGATATAGTAGTCAAGTAAAAGCCTTTCCGCAATATAGCGTCTCTCAGAGGAAAATAAGTCAACTTAAAATAAGAGTATTTAAAAACCCACTATGCAATCACCCATCTATATTTTATTTCAATCTGGTAATTTACCGGCTCCTTATGCCTATAGATTTCACATTGAATCTTTTGCAAACCACCAATGGAAATTTGAGAAACACTTTGTAGATCGCGAAGAGTTAAGCGAAGAAGAGTTGCATGCAGAAGGTTTTAGTGGTGATGACGACTATTTATTTGAGGGTAAGCTTCCTGAAATATGGAGAGACGAACTAATTTCTCTAATTGCGAAAAGTCCGATTGTGAAAGACCCAAAAAAGCTTCAAAATTTGGATCATAACTTATTTTTCAATTATGAAGGAGAAAAAGAACAGCATCCCGCTAATCAGTCACTTTGGCAATATTTTTTAGAAGAGCTGATGCAAGCTTGTTTAGAAACGCAAAAATTCGAATTACCCTTCCAACTTTTTTATACCGAAATAAAGGAAGGTGAAAAAGATTTAACTATTTATCTCAACGCAAGCTTTTCAAGCAAAACGATAATAGCTCAGCGGAACTTAGGCAAAATCAAGGAGTCAAGTGTACCATGGAAGAAGCTAGAGAAAATTTTCAAACTTATCTCTATGCCTGATTTGATAGAGGATGCAGTTATAGAACAACATCCCAATAAAAGTGGGCAGTACATCAGCTTTGATGGAAATAGCTGGTTTGAATTTGGCGTTGGGTATCAAGAGCCTGCCGTGGATTCGAATCATTTAATGCAAATAGAAAGCATGCTTAAGACCGAATTGTGGTAATCTAATTAAAAGATTTCACTTGAATTGTATTTTCTGTTGTGAAAGAAATAAGCCAAATTTCATTTTTTAAATTATTGAGTGATGATGTATTTTAATGCTCGTTTTGATCAATGGAATAAATGATTTTAATGACTAAAGTCATAGGTTAGGTTATTTGATATCATTTGGAGATATGCATATCCGCTTGTTTGCATATTAAATTTCAAAGGAAGTACTAAGTTTTAAA
>JAFIEW010000081.1 GCA_020832375.1 Cyclobacteriaceae bacterium | reverse complement strand
TGAGCTATAATAATATAAATATTGAAAACGTACTTTTACCGGACAACAATGATATAATATATAAACGCAAATCATAAAATTATGACCTGCGATTCCAATTCAAATTAATTTATCTCATATCTTGTTAATGACCAGTGCATGTGGAACTATTAACTCTTTCAGTACTTGGGAATGGAATTCCTGAATTTACACAGAGTGAGGGGTAATTTCTATCGCAACAAATATTTTGTACTGTTAGCTCTCCCTCTTCTGCTGATATTGGAATGAAAGAAGATAGTTGAAAAGCAAACACACTTAGCGCAAAAGTAGATCCTTAAGATAAAAGTGATTTTTTCATAGCTGTAAAATTTTGATTAGAAAATAATTCAGTATGAATTGATCTTTGGCTGATTGCTTGTTTAAAGTAATCGCAGCCTAGGTTCCACTTTAACTCTAGCCTTCCAAATTTTGCTGAAGCTCAATGATTGTTATATTTAGCACCATCTCAGAGTTCATCTTCTTTAACATGATTACTCAGCCAAATCAAATACGACAATCGCACCTTCAGCATCTGGACTCAAGCCATAAATTTTCTTATGCTTGGCGTCTACTTGAAAATCAGATAAAGGAATATCTAAGTCATAGGTTCGTTCAAGTTCGCCTAAGTGATTAAAATAAAAGATCTGATCTCCTGTCGTGCCTTCTATCACATCAAGTCTTGGTTTTTTTCCACTATATAGTGCATAGATACCATCCTGATTGATAGTAGATTTTATATACATGGTGATGATGGTTTCAGGATGAATCGCTGCGGAGCCTGACGATTCGTAAAAAGTAAATTTCGGATGGTAATTCTCCGGACCTCTGATGGACAATAGTTTGCCTTTTTCTGCATCCAATACCTCCAAATGATCAAAATGCCTGCAGGCGATAGCAAATACATTTTTGTAGCTTGAAAGATGGCCTTGGAACATATCAAAGTACACTTCCTCTACGCTTCGTTCTTTGGTATTACTTTTCCAATCGCCAAATTCGTTGAGAATTTCACCAGATTGAAAATTGACTTCGGTAAATTTGGTGGAGGAAGCATACATCATGCTCATGAATGAGCTATCAGAAGCGGGTGCTAAGATGATCATACTGAATAATTCAGGAACTCCGAAGTCGCTATCTTTTTGTGCCAAATTGGACTCTTGATTTACAGAAAATTCACTGATTCTTTTTGTTTCAATCTGATGAAGTAAAAACTCATGAGGTGCATCTCCTTGGTAAATATTAAATACTGATTGAAGTTCACCAGGACCTTCACCTCTTTTACCTAGTGAATTTTTGAAAGACACAGTAGGTGTACCGAATAGATGAATGGGTAGGTCTAATGATTTGTCATAAACTACTAGAGTTCCATCTTCGAGCAAGTAAATAATTTCAGGCATTTCTAGGTGTGGAAAGTTTATATGCTGCCCTTTTAGTTGAACTTTATCTGCGATATCATTTTTGTCAAAATAGATAATTTTCAAATCTGGATCTTCATCTTGGCTAGCCTTGCAAGAAAGGAAAAATAAAAAAAGGAGTAGGTAAATTTTTGAGAGTTTAAAGAATACTTCCATGAGTAAATTATTTATTGTTCTTTAGTAATGGAAAATAACGGCTCAAACTGATTGTTTGAGCCGTTTTTGAAATTATTTATCTCTTAGATCTTCATGTCCCGTGCAAGTAGAGCCATCCACCTTTATTGTATTTGGGAATGCAAATCCAGCATTAGCACAAACTAAGCCATTCGGACAACAAATATGTTGTACTGTTACCTCTTCCTCTTCTGCTGATATTGGAGTGAAAGAAGATAGTTGAAAAGCAAACACGCTTAGCGCAAAAGTAGATCCTAAATACAAAAGTAATTTTTTCATAGCTGTAAAATTTTGATTAGAAAATAATTTAGTGAGATCTCAAACGTATATATATATATATATATTATTCACCAAATATTCTGAAAAAAATCTATTCAATGGCTCATTTAAGATAGATACATTGAACATTGCAGACAATTTGCCATAAGATAATAATCTTGAATGAAAAAAAGACCATATGGCCTGTAAGGACGAAGCCAAAGTGTAGCGCAGCAAAAGTATGGCTTTAGTCTTTTTTGCTTGACTTACTCTGGCGGTACAGAAGTTCCTGATAGCTAGGTTGCCGTTCTATTGAGATTCAATTTTTATTGTGTCGTCTGTAGCTATATGGATCATCTACTGATTCGCTATAGGTGCTGTAATGGATACGAAAAGTGAAGCTAGGGTGCTTTTGAGCCTTGCGTAATAGTCCAAAATGACGCATCACTTCATCATCTCTATGGTTATTGATGGTGGTGTGAAAAGGAAAAGGCTCTTTAATTATAATATTTTCCATGATTGAAAAGTCTTCTGTAGTACAATCAGATGCTTTTTACCAATTGATATATACTGATTAGCCGTATTTCGAGATATGCCTAAAATATCTGCAATCTTTCGATTGCTTAAACCTTTAGAATGTAAACTAAACATTTTTTTTATATCCATCGAAAGAATCATAAACCCTTTTCTACCACCCGTAGATTAAAACCAGTCGATTGGCGTGTTTAGTAGAGTCATATTTGCAGGAACAGATAATTGATGAACTGGTATTTTCCCCGATGATGGATGAAACCTGTTTTTACCTATATTGGAATGGTATCGAAATACCCCGTAAATATTTACCCGCAGATAATTGGCTGGTTTACAGGTTTTTGGGAATCCCAAAGGTTTAGGTGATTTGCATTATTTGGGAATCCCAAAGGTTTAGGTGATTTGCATTATACCAACCATAGACTGCTAAGCCTTCTTAATCATGAGCTTTTTCGATAGCTTATTGAATCGATAGAGGAGCAAGATAGCGGCCACGGTAAGTCCAATTAATAGTCCCAGCCAAACGCCTTTTGGCCCAACGCCCCAATGAAAGGAAAGCATATATCCTAGAGGTAATCCAATCACCCAATAGGCGATGAGCGTGATGACTGTGGGTATTTTGACATCCGCCAGACCGCGCAATACTCCCAGCCCCACCACTTGTATGCCGTCGCTCAGCTGAAAGAGGGCAGCAATCGCCAAAAGACCTGCCGATATTTGGATTACCTCAGGATCGTTGATATAGATGATGGGGAGTTGATAGCGAGCAAAGATAAAAATGATACAAGAAATGCTCATGAGCATAATGCCCATAATGAAGGAGGTGTTACCTGCCGCACGAAGCATGGGGAAGTCTTTTCTTCCCAGTTGGTTACCGACTCTCACCGTGGCTGCGGCGCCAATGCCGTTGGCTACCATATAGCTGATAGAGGCCAAGTTGATGGCAATCTGATGGGCTGCCAAAACCATCTCATTGAACCAACCCATCATGATGGCCGAAAAACTAAAGGCGGCTACTTCGAAGACCATCTGCATGGCAGAAGGGATTCCGATGCGTAAAATGTCTTTCATAAGACTTACGGTGGGCTTCAAGCGGTGGAGTTGCTCTGCAAACACCTGAAAAACCTTGCTTTTCTTAAAAAAGACAATGATGCCGATTGCCATCAAGATTCGCGAAATTAAGGTGGCGATACCTGCACCATATAGCCCCAGCTCAGGCAGTCCGAACTTACCAAATATCAACAGGTAATTGAGGAAGATATTCAAGATATTGGCACTTACCGTGATATACATGGCAGGTTTGGTGCTTGATAAGCCCTCTGCAAACTGCTTGAATGCCTGAAACACCATGAATGGTATGAGCGATATCGCTACCACAATCATATATTCTCGCGCTTCGCTCACCACCTGCCCCGGTTGTTTTAATAAAGGCCAAAGGTCTTCACTTAAGTAAACAAAGCCTGCCAAAAGTATTCCAACCCCTAGGCAGAGCAGAAGTCCGTGACGTAAAATCTTGTGCATTTGGTCACGGCGATTTTCACCATCCGCACGGGCTACAAGGGGGGTGAGTCCAAAGGATATCCCGATGCCAATCACCATGACCACAGTGAGGATGCTATTGGCAAAGGAGGCCGCTGCCAGTGGCGTGGTGCCAAGCTGCCCTACCATGATGCTGTCTGCCACTCCCACCATCACATGACCGAGCTGACTCAGCATTACCGGATAGGCTAGCGTAATAGTTTTCTTAAAGTGATGACGATAATTACTAACTTGATCCATTGAGTTTCTTTACTCGTAGCATGATCCGGTGCATCACCATCATCACCTGCCACTTGCTTGTTTCGTGAAATTTATGATCCATTCTACATGCTACTCCAATCGTTATTTTTATATATAAAAATCCTGTGGGTGCAGTTAAATGATCACTATACCAAAGCTATGCTGCAATCAAAAAACATTTGATTTTCATGGGTTTTCCGATCCCAATCCCAGCATATCAAATAGATTTTATGATTGATCGGGTGATGGTCAATGGTGGTGGAATAGAACTAATCCTCCGATAATCTTTAATCGGGATATTTTTTCGGATGAGTTCTTTTAGTTGATTTGTTTAGCTTAATATACCCTTTAGAGCACAAGCTTTGCTAATTCCAGCGATACTAATCGCATCTGTTATCAATCCGTCCATGACCATCTGCCAAGCATCCCGCAAAGGTAAGCGTTTTAGGTGAATCACTTCGGTATCATCAAAATTTGTTGCGCCCTTGTGTAGGTCTTCTGCTAAAAACACATATCCAACCTCATCGGTGACGGAGTTAGAAGTATGTATGCGCATGATTTTCTGCCATTTTCGAGCCTTCAAGCCAGTCTCTTCTTCCAGTTCTCTTTGAGCACCCGCTAAGTGATCTTCTTCTTCCGGCACTCCCCCCATAGGGATTTCCCAAGAATATTCATTGAGTGTATAGCGGTATTGTCCTACTAAAAAAGTATAACCTTCAGCATCGAGGGGTACAATCCCGATGGCAGTATTTTTAAAATGCACTTTACCATATTGCCCAGGCTCTCCGTTAGGTTTGATGATTTCATCCTCAAAAACGCCGATCCAGTCGTTTTCATAAATGATACGCTCGGACAATTTGGTGAAAGGATTTGATGTGCTCATAGGATGCAATTTATAAAATGCAAAAGAAAGCCCTTCCTCTCGGATTTGCAAAGCCTCCGCGGAATATATTTCGAAATCGTTTGAAAAATGTGTTTTTTTTGTTTTCGAGGGATGATAAAACAAGTTGTATCTCTGAAATATATCAGCATGCTTGTGTTTAGGCAGAGCTGATAGATAGTCTTCCCATCAGGGCTTTCTATAGGTCATAATGTAGGGGGCCTTTTTGACGTTTTTTACTGCGATAAAGATCCTCCGGCTTTTTCGACCCTCCCGGCTTCAATTTCTATCTTTCAATAATCACTGGAGGTGTCGGCTAAGTAAAGATGGGGTGTAAGCACTATTTTCTTACTTCATTGGGGAAGTTTCGAACAGGCCAGTAATTAAACCAAACACATTGACCGATTGGTACCTTTCATTGTAAGTCAATTATCGCTCGAGTTCGTCCAGCTCTCGTAAAAAAAATCCCAATTCTTGTTTCAGTTGAGTAAATACCGATTCGGCTTGGTCAAGCATATCAGCTCTAAGCTCAAGTAGAGTGGCATTATAGCTGCCTCCTCTGCCAAAAAGGGTTGCTTCCCATTCGGTCTTTTTTTCCTCATCTGATGGGGCATATTCCAACCAAGTTTCGTTCAGCTGATCAATGAGCTTTATATCATTTTCCTGACTGCTTTGGTTGATATAATTCCACACGAATGGGGGGAAGTAAGCTGCCTCATTTGTTTTATAGTAAAGCGGATGTAAAAGGTTTTCTTGGTGCATAAATTTGACTTCATGTCTGGAAAGTAATACAAAAGTACCGAGTCCTGCTTCTGCTAGTCCCCCAGAGATACCAATAAGCTCTGCTGCCAATTCATAACCACTGATAAAAAGCGTTCCTGCAGTGATAGCCACTATTCCCCCAATTACGATAGAGCTTATCGTGACTTTTCTTAGGAGTTGGTTTTCCTTTTTGATCATCATGCCTGCCACTGCCTCGGCTCGTTCCTCTTCACAGTCAAAAGAAGCAGCTAAGCCGGATAGCACCAAGGATGCCATTTGTACTTTTGAGTGGATCTTTTGTCGCTCTATTTCAAAGGAGATCGGGTCATCTGCTGATTTTAAGGTAAGTAATCGATCAATGTTTTTATCCAATCGCAAGGATCGAATAACTCTGCGGCTACGTTTGTCAAAATGCCTTTCTACTTCTGAAAATCTTGCAATCGGTTCGATACGATCTATTGAGCTGGGATAGCGTTCAATATGGCAATATTGCTCATAATTTTGCTCTGCACCTTGTTTGCTGCTGCTGCATCCAAGCAGGCAGGTAATCATTAATATAAGTAGTGCCGACTGCGTTCTCATTCCACGCTAAAATTTAAAGTAAAAAGGTAGTAGCAATGGTAAAGTAAATTAAAAGTCCGGTAATGTCAACCACTGTAGTGATGGCAGGGCTTGCCGCAACGGCAGGGTCACCACCAAATCGACGGACTAAAAGCGGTAAGCCAGCGCCGATCACCGTGGCAGTGACCACTTGTATACTCAAAGCAGAGGAAATAACGAAAGCAATATTGTAAAGAGAATAGGCTTCAGGAATATCCGTTTCCCAAGATAAAAATAAGATCTTGGCATAAGCTAATAAGCCAAGGCATACCGCCAAAAGAATGGACACCCTAAATTCTTTATATAGAATCTTCATCCAATTTCCGACATTGACATCGCCCAAGGCCAAGGCTCTCACCACCACTGTGGCTGCCTGACTCCCGCTATTACCTCCAGTATCGGCAACCATCGGCATGTAAAGTGCCAAAATCATGAGAGAGTAAATGGTGTCCTCGAAGCTATGTACAATCATACCGGAGATGATGCCTACGGCCGCCAACGTCACAATCCATACCGCTCGCTTTTTAAAGTGCTGAATGACAGTGGTATCTAGGTAGTCATTGTCCTCTTTGTCGGGCACAATACCCATGAACTTCTCGAAGTCTTCCGTATGCTCGGCTCGTATTACGTCGATGACATCATCGTGAGAGACGATCCCGACCAATTGATCGAGCGGATTGATGACCGGAATAGCCACCAAATCATATCTCTCCACCTTCTGAGCCACCGATTCCCGATCTTCATTTACTTCGGCATAGGTAAACTCGGTGTGAACATAGCTTTCTACCATGTCGCCCGGCGAGGCCATGATGAGGTCTTTGAGGGTGATGAAGCCTTGTAGCTTCATTTTTTTGTCTACCACATAGATGTAGTAAACCATCTTTTTTGAAGGAGCATCTTTGCGTACCTTTTCAATGGCTTCCGCTACCGTCATGTGACTGAGGATGGTCGCAAAGTCAGTGCTCATGATACCCCCTGCAGTTTCTGGCGGGTAAGAGCTCAGGTGGATTACATCTTCACGAACCGGCTTTTTAAGGTAGGGGAGAAGCTCCAGTTGTTGGTCTTTTTCCAGCTCTTGGTAAAAATCGGCTCGTACATCGGATGACATATGTGAAAACAGATCGGAAAAATCCATTTTATCCATATGCTCAAATATCCAAAGCTGCAGATCTTTGTCGAAATCTGAAAATACAGCTCCTTGATTTTCTTGGTCAAAATTAGATAGCACTTCCAGCACCTGCTCTTCGGTCATGAGCTCTTCCATGATCTCCGCAACTTCTACCGTGGGCTGCTTCTTCAGTAGCGCCACCGTAGCCTCCAACTCACCGCCTGCAATGAGCTTTTCAATGATGTCTTTCTTTGCTTCGTCGATCACGTTCTCCATGCTATATCATTTTTTATATTTCCTCCTGTAACTCTTCCTTCTTCCAGCTCACACCGCTTACTCCCGGCTCCATACTTGCCATGGCTAATATACGCTCGATAAGCTCGTCTTTTAATCCATTTGAATATAAAATCGCGTGAATACTCACCTTTTGGTCGGACTCATCTTTACTTTCCAATGAGCGCAATTGTAAGCCATCGTGATCACTTAATGTATGAATCAGTAAATTCCGCAGGTGATTTTCTGTCTCCTCCGTACACCGAATGCTGATCTGATAATCATATTCTCCCAGTCGATTATTTGGGATAGGACGACGATTGATTCTTGTTCCTAAGGGACGTAAACTGGCGTGAATAGCGAAAATCGCAACAGCCGCCAGTAAACTCTCTTGCCACTTTCCCATTCCTGCAAGTGATCCTACAGCAGCAGCACACCAAAGGGTAGCAGCCGTATTGAGGCCTTTTACGTTGAGCCCCTCTTTCATGATGACTCCCGCACCTAGGAAGCCAATACCTGATACAATCTGAGCGGCAATCCTCGAGGGGCTGGCATCATCAGTGATCAGTTGACTGATCATGACAAATATTGCCGACCCTACCGCGACCAGTGTATTGGTGCGTAGGCCAGCATTCCGCTGTCTCCACTGACGCTCCAGTCCAATGATGACACCCACCAAAAAAGCCAAAAGTATGCGTAAAACAAAGTCGGTTAGTTCAAGTGCCATGGCAGCAGATTTTAATAGAAGCCGCCGCAAATATAAAAAAGCAATGCCACTTCCGTAAGAGTTGACACTAAAAGCAGCATTAATTTTACATTATAAATCTATTTCTTTACGTGGTATGCCGTTTTTTTGACACTTCTTAGAGCAATATTTTACCTCATCCCAATCTCTTTCCCACTTTTTTCTCCATTCAAAAGGTAAACCGCATACCACACAATTTTTCGTGGGTAGCTGCCCTTTCACCATCCTTTTCTTTTTGTTCTTACCTTTCATCTTATTTCGAGTGAATGTATTTAATTGCAGTCAATTGTTTAAATCTAGGGATTCTATGATGGGTGACTTTACATGTCCCAATACAATCTGGACTACTTACCACTTTGATGTCGATATCTGACTATGCCAATCCCACCGAATAAATTTGCTACCCTCATCAAATAATTCCTGCACACTTAAAATCCTCCCAAACCTCATGGCTACTCCCTCTTATACCTCCCGATTGGGTACCGTATGCTTCGTCAAAATTCTGGCAGCTTCTTGCTTTACACCCTTATCTTTAAGCATGCCATAGAGCACATCGGAGGCACGTTTTCGCGCGGCATTTAAGTCTACTATGGGATGAGGATAGTCCTTTCCCAACTCACAATTGTAAAACTGTTGCTCTATAGCCGTCATCTGCCATGGTTCATGGATGAGTTCTTTAGGTACATCCTTAAGCTCCGGAACCCATTTTTTGATGAAGGTGCCTTCAGGGTCTTTCTCTTTACTTTGCTTGATCGGATTGTAGATTCTAATGGTATTGATGCCCGTGACCCCAGCTTGCATTTGTATTTGAGGAAAATGGATGCCCGGCTCAAAGTCTAAAAAGCACTTCGCCAAGTGTATCGCCCCGCGCTGCCATGGCTGCCAAAGTAGGTGTGTTAAGAAACTGATCAGCTGTGATCGCATTCTGAAGTTCAGATATCCCGTGGCAATCAAGCTGCGCATACTCGCATCTACTATGGGCACACCTGTATGGCCGGTTTCCCATGCATGAAGTAAGCTTTCATCATTTTCCTTCCTGATGCGATTGTAACCTGCGTTTACATTCTTGAACTCCATGCTGCATTCGCTCTCAAATTTTTGGATGAAGTGGCGATTCCAACGTAAGCGTGAAGCAAAATTTTCTAAGTCACGCGCTGACCCCCCACCTTTTGCCAGTCGATCCGCACATGCCTGATAGACCGTGCGAAGACTGATATTTCCCCATGCAATATATGGGGAGAGGCGTGAACAGTGAAGCCGCGCACCCGCAGGACTACCTATATTGGCCATGTAGCGAGTATGGCGTTCATTTATAAAGCTGTTTAAAGCGCTGTAAGCTCGCGCTGTTCCTCCCTTTTGTTCGATAGCAGGCTCAGCTTTTATCAAATGATCAAAATGGTTACTTGCCGAAGTATAGGGTTTTAGTTCAGCTGGTAATGCAGCCGGTTTAAAGGATGCCCAAGGTATCCGCACCTCATCAGCATATAGCTGTCGGGCTAAATCTTCATTCCAACCCGACCGATTTTTTCTGCCGCGTTTGATACCAATCTGCGGACTTTCATGCCATGCAATATTCCGCGAATTGCACCATGCTCTTAGCTCCAAATCAATATGATAACTCACGGCCAAGCCGGTCTCCTCTTGGCTGTAAATCTCGATGTCTCCAAATGCTTTCAGTAGTGAGTCAAAGAGCATAATCGTATTCCCATAAAGCGTATGCACAAAGAATTGATCAATGGGTGCCGCTTCATTCATAGCTGTGATAGATTCACCAACAAATCGGAAGTGACGTGCACTGTAGTGGGGATCCTGCCATTGTTGCTCAGAAAAGATATATAGCGGAAGCACCTCTCTGCCGCTCATGATTGCCCTTGCCATACCAGCCAGATCCTCACAACGTAAATCACGCTTGTACCAATATATAGCAACCTTTCTCATACTTGTGTTTCTCTCTTGAGCAGAATTAAAACTGATTGATCCGATAATTGATTGTGAGTAGACTGAGCATATTCCCAGCGAAATATCATTCGTAAGATTCTTTGTTCTGCTTATACAAACGATGAAGTTTATAGTTACGATGGATCATCAATCAGCTTTTCTATATTTTTAGGGTCGTGTAATTGGTGTGAATAGATCATGGAGTTTATCTTAAAATATTGAAAAAGCACTCCTACGATCATACAAATTACCTTTCTATATCCCCTGATTTTTATTCTTTTGGGGTGTTTCTATAAATATTTATCCCACGAACAATAAAAATCATGCATGTATTGTTTGACGTCAATCAAATAGATTTAAAAGACACCATGCAAAAATTATGAATACGATATCCAATCATCACCCTAAGGAAAAACAATGACTCAGCAACTTTGTTAATAATACTGCTCAAAAAGATCAATCATATATGAATATCAAACAAAAATTAAAATCATTGGAAGATTACGAGATAGACCGCATCGTTGAGATGGCATGGGAAGATCGTACTCCATTTGACGCAATTGAGACACAGTTTGGCGTTACTGAAAAAGAGGTGATTAAAATCATGCAAAATGAAATGAAGCCTTCTTCCTTTCGCATGTGGAGGGCACGGGTGCAAGGAAGATCCACCAAACATGTCAAAAAGCGCGAATTTGACGAAGGAAGGTTCAAGTGTAGCCGTCAAAAAGGTATTGCACTCAATACAATCAGTAAAAGATCTTAAGCATCTGAAATTCAGCTATTTAAATTAAATTTATGCTTTAATCAAACGATGCTAACTTGCTGTCTTATAAAATTTTATACATTTCTCTTTGATCTTTGGATTTTCTTGCTTTACTTAGCAACCGCTAATTAATCATTAAGGAAAACTAATATTTTTATTCGATAAGCATCCCATCACCATGAAAAAAAGGATTTTCTCCTCACTCATCCTGATCATAGCAGGGTTTTTAATTTACAACTCTTGGTCTACCCAGCCTGAAGAAAACGATAACTTCTTAATCGCAGGTTTTGAGATGCCTGACGATCCTTTTGATTTGGAGGAAGAAAGCCGACTCATACAGGCCATTCGACAAAATGAACTATATGGATTTGTAGTTGATTCTTTTGAGCACATCGAGCAGAGGGTTCAGCCCAATCAGAGTCTTTCTAAAATATTAAATCCATACGGAGTTAATTTCCTAACTATCGATAGAATAGTCCAAGCTTCCGAAGGTATTTATGATCTGCGTAAAATACGTAGTGGTGATAAGTACACATTATTTTGTACGCAAGATGATGAGGAGGTAAAAGCCCATTATATGGTCTATCAAGCCAGCAAGACAGACTTTATAGTATTTGATCTTTCCGATAATGAGCCTCAGGTTTACAAAAGACAAAAAGAAGTAGAAATAGTGGAGCGCGAAGTTTCAGGCATCATCACTTCTTCTCTTTACGAATCATTGCTTTCTCAAGGCATGCCTTTGGCATTGGTTGACAAGATGGTCGATGTATATGCTTGGCAAATTGACTTTTTCCGCATACAAAAAAACGATCACTATCGACTTGTTTACCGAGAAACTCAAGTAGACGGAGAGCCGATAGGAGTTGATAAAATCATAGCGGCTCAGTTCAATCACTTCGGCAACGACTTTTATGCCTTCCATTACGATCAGGGAAAGGGTATTGACTATTTTGATGAGGAAGGAAACAGTTTACACAAAGCTTTCTTGAAAGCACCGCTCAATTTCACCAGAATAAGCAGCAGATTTACACAAAAACGATTCCACCCAGTACAAAAAAGATATAAAGCGCACTTAGGAACTGACTATGCAGCGCCTACCGGTACTCCCATTCGCACTGTTGGAGATGGTATTGTTACCGAGGCTCGCTATTCCAAATACAATGGCAACTACGTAAAAATTAAACACAACGGCACCTACGCTACACAATACCTGCACATGAGTAAGATCGGTAAAGGCATGAAGCCTGGCACCAAGGTCAAGCAAGGAGACATCATCGGATACGTTGGTGCTACCGGATTGGCTACTGGTCCTCACCTTTGCTTCCGATTTTGGAAAAATGGGCAGCAGGTCGACCCTTTCAAGCAAGATATCCCGCCTTCTGAACCTATCAGCGAGGAAAATTTGGCAGAATACAACGAGCTGAAAGAAAAATTACTGCGTCGACTTGAGCAAATCACAATTCCATTCTCTCAGCAGGAGGACGAGCAGCAACTAGCGCTACAGTCCTAACGAATAGTCATCTTGTAAAGCTCACCTTCCTGCACATCTGGGAGGTGAGTTTTATTTTTTAAAGGCATTTGTAAATCTTGATTGATTTTTGGGCGAGTCCCCGAGCTTGCTTTTTTATGATCCTATGAAAGTCAATGATACTACCTTTGTTGTTTAGCGGCCTCACGAATAAGGATAGTTGCTCGGGGTCGGGCTGTTCTGGGGTTCGCTTCGCTACCGTGCCGAGCCATTCTAAGCTCAAGCTTTGTTTCAAGTGTTAACATCCCGCCAGCTTAAAGTTCCATTATATTTTATAAGCAAGGCTCGCCACCGGCTTCCCTTCGCTCGCCGCCCCTACCATCCCTCTCGCGCGTGCTACCATCCTGTTTCCCATTCAATATCTTGGCGCTTTTAGTGTTTTTAACAAGCTCAGTCTATATACCACTTGATTCACGGTAGAGCAGACGTATATTGTTCAATTGAAACTTATGATAGGTCTAGCTCCTCTAAAAATAAATTTAGAAATGAAAGCATAGGCTAAATGTAATTGGCAACCGATCAACTCAGGGGCGTTTATAAGGCTCAATATTTTATTAAGCTTATTAAAACAAAAAAATAGCATTAAGAGAATTCTTAGTGCTATCTGAAGTTAGCATCCTTTTATAAGCGTACCGCTTATTTAGGGCATGCTTAAAAACAGCTAAATTGTTGATAAATAAATCATAAAGTCTGTACTTTTTTTGAGTGCACGGTTTTTAATCAAAAATAGTGAAAATGCTTGCACGAAAATGTCTTAGATTGACATTTTGTAGCTTAGCCCCAAGCATTATCATTTGTGATTCGAGAATCGTAAGTGGTATTTGAAAAAAATTTAAAAGCTTAAAATAAGCTTCTTGAAATTTATCATTTTTTTTCATCAATTAAAACAAGCGAAGCTTGTGCCGCCTCGAATCTGCTGTACTTGGGACTTTTTAAGCAAACCCTATTTAGAGCTAGACACTGAACATAATACCACCTGATGATAGTAATAAAAACGCAATAAATATTCTCTAGTCGTTTATTTTGGGACAGCATCGATCTAAAGTATTCTAAGACTAATTAGGCTAAAGATTTACGTACTGATAATGACTAATTCAAGCTAAATCTGATCCCCGTATAAAACTCTCGCCCTCGGGTTGGCCCCCAAACCGATGAGGTATCAAAGTAAGGACTAAAAGGATTCTCCCAGCTGATGATGGGTTGTAGTTGTCTAAAATCGAAAATATTTTCGCAACCAGCATATATATCAAATTTACTGAAGTTATAGGTTAATTGCATGTTGACTACCGTAAATGGTTCTGAAAAGTCAGGTCTTTGAAATTCCATAGGATTGGCTTGAGTGTTGGGCAAGCGCTGTTCACCAAACCAGTGAATATTGAAATCTACCTGATACCGCTCGGTCATTGGCTGATAACTAAATGTGTTTACTACTTTATGCCTTGGATTGAACGGCAAAAGTTCTTTTGACCCCTCAATTTCTTGATACACATCAAGAAATTTATATCTAGCCTTCCATTCAAATCGTTGGTACAGCTTCAATGATAGCTCTGTCTGAATGCCATTGCTTACACTTTTTCCGGTAAAATTACTGATAAATGCTTGGGTAGGGTCGGTATCAAAATCAGGGAAAATCTGATTTTGAAAATTGGTGCGGTAAATATCAGCACTCACATACCCAACCAGATCTTCGTCTCCACTCTCAAACCGTTGCATCAAATTTACTCCATAATTCAAAGCTCTTTCGGGTAACAAGCGCTCTGTAAAAACAATATTTCTGGAACTAGCTAAAAGACCTATGTTTTCACTGAACAGATTTACTGTCCTCCAACCTGTACCAACATTTCCTCGAATTATTGTCGTTGGAGATAGGTCATACTTAATGGTTGTCCTAGGCGTAAATGCTTTACCATATTCATTATGGTGGTCTAAACGCATACCAGCAATCCAAGTCAACTGGTTGTTATAGAGGTTGAGCGTGTTTTCTGCATATACACCCGGAATATTCTCCAATCTGTTGTATGAACCATCAAATGTCCTAAGAAGATCAGTATCTGTAAAAGAGATTTCCTCCTGTAAATGAAGGTGACGGTAACTGAATCCAGTCTTGAGGCTGTTTTCTCCATAATAAAATTCATATTGAAGATTGGCAAAAAGATTTGCTTGCTGCGCATCATATATGGTACTGCCAAAGAACGAGCCTTGACGCTGTTGAAATGCTGATGCCTGAAAAGCTAACCGGTGCCTATCATTCAACCGATAAGCGGTTTTAATCATGATTTCAGGCTGACTGAGTCGGACATTCTGTCCATAAATATCTGTACTTCCGCTTTGAGCGGATGGATCAAAGGATATTTGTCCACCTACCCGCTGTTCGTGTAGTAATCTCATCCCAATCTGGCTGCTCCAGCCCCAATCTTTTTCATCACCATATTTCCATTTATTAAAAAACAGGTATCGACTGAGTAAGGGTAAATCCATAAACCCGTCATCATCCCTATCAATGCGATTAGCTGGGCGGACTATGTGAATGGAAGATAAATTACTCCATTTACTTTTTTTGAAGGTAAAATTGGCGTTGATGTGCTTTTCGCCGAAGCTGTTGGCATATGCATTTAGAAATAATGGGTCACTGTTAGTAGGATCCTTGGTTTCCACCAACAGTTGTCCGCTAATGCTCTCAAAGCCTTGAAGCACACTATTGGCACCTTTGGATATAAAAATATTACCCACCAATGAGCCTGGGATACTGCTTATTCCATAAGTGAAAGAAAGGCCTTGAATCATTGGGAATCCATCTACTAATACCTGTGAATAAACACCTGGCAATCCAAGAATGCGGAGTTCTTTAGAATTGGTGATCACATTGGTAGTTTGCGGGTGGACGGTGGTCTGAGTTTCAAAACAACCCGCTAAATCACAGCAAGCTGCCTTTCTTAATTCTGTTGGTGTGATTTGTTCTATTTTAAACGGACTTGTGTCATCAATGATCACACCTTCTTTTCTAGCCGTTACATAGACTTGTTGGAGCGCGTTATTTTCAAAAAGGATAAACATAACTGAAGAGTGGTCTTCCACAAGTACTGTATCCGATTTATATCCAATAAAGCTAGCAACTAATATTTGGTCGGTAATACCTTCCAATGAAATTTCAAATTTTCCTTCAGCGTCTGTAACGGTGCCTTTATCGGAATTTATCCAATAGATATTCGCTCCTATTAGCGGTTCATTATTTTGGCTTTTAACAACGCCAGATAGTTCTTGAGCATGAGATATGAGTGGGTACAATAAACCCACAATGAAAATATACTTTTTCATCTAATCAAAAGATGACACAAAAGATACTCTACCAGCCAAATACTTTGAGTAGCAAATTTCTTTACTTTGGTAAATAATTAAATGCCTGGTAAAGCCTCTCTTGTAGGGTTTAGAGTTTTATTTTATAAGGTCGGTCATTGGGGTTCTTACACCCTGCTGTTGCCTCTATTGCTGAATGGATTTGCTTTTTAGTAACAACAGAGGAATCAAAAATTACTTCAAATGTAGAAGTAGGCCCTTCTTTAACTGCTTGGCAGCGGTTGACGCCATTTACTTTTTCGACATTAGCAGCTATTGTCTTTAGATCGGAAGAACAGGTAACTCCTTTTACCCTTATGCTGATCGTTTTTATTGGATCTGAACTGATGACTTTAGCAAGTGCAGACGTAGTAGATACTACAGCAAGCATGCTGAAGATAAGAATTGAAATGATAGATTTCATGATGCAATTTTCAGAGTTGATTAACTAAATTTATTTCACGAACTACTCGTGTGAAAGAGGATCAGTTAAGCAATCTTAGGCGGTTGCCATAAATCAAAAATCAAGTATGATTTAAAAATTATTTCAAAAGAATTAATATTTTTCTTTGGATTTAAGAAAAGTAACTTAGCTTGAAAATAGAAGACTTTTGATTTGAAAAAGTGAGAGTTGCATTTCTGAAATGGATGACAGCCTTCACCATCACAGGTGTCTTGAGAATTTGGGTTTTCCAAAGGGGCATTTTCAGCAGCACAATACCCGCTACAGCAATTAATATCAGTTTCCTGAGCAAAAACTAGGGCTTCAAGCCCAGGCTTAACTGCTAGGAAAAGGATAAACAAGCTTATGGATGCCCAAATCAATTTCATTTTACAAATATGCTAAAAATATATGGATTTGTGCTGAATTGATGGTAAAAAGTAATCCTAATAAATCTTTGTCTGAGCAGGCATTCGAGCACACCACTTTTTCGGTTTATGGTAGTACTTTAATTTTCGCTATCTTCTCTTTTGCAGTTCAATCAAATTAATTGATAGAAGTCATTTTGTGCATGTAACTGTATTCTTTCATAAAATATGAGCTAACCGTTTTAATTTATTCCCCTTTTTTCTGCAACTAGCCATGAAAAAATACATCGCCGCGCCGCTATGATTTCTGCATTATAATACTGTACTAACTAGGGGCGTTTAACTGATTAAGCAGCCCTTTGCTTCCCATAAGATTAAAGTGCAACTCGTTCCAAATGAGCCCACCAATGAGTTTATCTGAGCTCAAATTATTATTATATGTATTGATACTACCGATGACACACCAGAATTATGCTATCCAATGGGTTGAGCCATATCAACACAGCTTGAACTTAATCGCCTTATTGTATAAAACTTGAAAATAGCTTTACTTTTCATTCAATTAAAAGGAATGAATATGCCTATCCACGAGAATGAAGAAGGCACGTTATCTAAATACTAACAATACCATAGCATGAATAGGACTTGCTTTTAAACGTTGAGTAAAACAGAGAGTGAAATGGTGTAATTTCGTCAGGTCACAGTATACCACTATGTATGTATAATGTATTATAGGGTAAAATGATTGAGAAATATCATCTGCCACATCGAATTAATAAATACAAACCCTCTTAAATATTGCTATATTTAAAGTTACTTGACTTGGATGAAATCCTTTATTTGTATACTTAAATGACAAAGATGCTCATTTTTGTAAACTAGCGGATAACTATATAATTAAGCCCGAGATAGCTATTTTTTTAATTCTGGATGCAACGGATCATAAAAATCACAAAAACTTATGGTCATTTAGTCCTAGCCACACTTTCTATATGATTGAGGTTTATAATTTGAAAACAATGCTGTTTAAAAGTAAATGGCAGGATGTTCTTTGATGCGTTTTTAATATTATATAGGCATAGGCTTTATTATATATGCTGATAACCTCTCAGTGATCTGTCTGTTTCTTGTTTTCTATAGCAATTTTATATGTATCGATGCATTCAAGCGCTTACAAAGCATGAAATACATTTAATTCAATGAGGGGCTAAAAAAAACTTTCTTTTGTAACTCATTATATTTCAATTGATAAGTAGAATTTACTA
>JAFIEW010000080.1 GCA_020832375.1 Cyclobacteriaceae bacterium | reverse complement strand
TTTCCATAGCGATATATTTTGCACTCAAATATAAGAAATTATCTTTACACCTCTATCATTTTATTTGGATAGTGATTAAACAAGCTCATCACGGAAAACACACTCATAATATGAAAATATTTCTTTAAGTTTAATCTGAGTGACCCTTTTTAAAATTGAAAAGATTGTTTAGCAATCTAATTTTTGCTTTTTTTGTTAATCATTTGCAATAATCCAATACCCTATGAGTCAATTCCATTTCCTTTTATTGATAGCATGCTTTATCTTATGCCTGAGCACATCAGCTAGTGGGCAAACACCTATCATCACAGGTTTTGAGAGTTTGTCTAATACTCCTGGAGGTCGTATGTTAATCCGAGGAAATAACTTTGGAGAGGGAGTCAATGACAATAAAGTCTTTTTTGGAAGTGCTTCGGCAGAAATTCTATCCGCTACTAATAATGAAATTGAAGTTATAATTCCGGCAGGAGCTCAAATTAGAAATATCACAGTATTTAACCGGACAAGTAAAAGATTTGGGGTAAGTTCAAAAAAGTTCCAGCCCACATACATCGGTGATGGTAGCGGTTTTTCACCAGGTAATTTTCAAATGGTTCCCGATCTTAATTTGAATTACCCCGCTGGATCAGCTATGTACGTGGAGCTTGTAGATCTAAATCTATCTGGTCTATTAGATATCGTGGCAGTTGGAAACTCATCTAGAGATCTATACATATATATTAATAATTCAAGTAATGGTGAAGTAAGCTTTGAACCACGCATTACAAGAACACTACCACAAAACTTACAATTAGTCAGTTTTGGTGATTTGACAGGAGATGGCTATCCTGAAATTATTGTATCGACCTTTGGTGGGGCGGGTAGTCTGGCTAGGCAAATTTACCTTTTTGAAAACCAAACAGAAGAAGGGGCTTTTGCGCTTTCTTCAGACCCTGTATCCATTACGAGAGAAGAAGGAGATTCGCGATTGAGTAAGGTAGAAAATATTGCTCAAAATGGTAGAAACTCTTTAATTTCTGTAAGTAATAGTAATTCGAGGATGTTAGTATTTAACAATCAAGATTGGGGTACCGGACTATCTTTTGGTGATTCTGCTACTGAAATTTTATTGAATACCAATACATCAGGTGCCTTCGACCGCGTAATACTTGAAGATTTTAATGGTAATGGCAGTATAGATATTATAGCGAATTTTCTCAACGGTCCTGTTCTCAATTTTCGGGAAGGATTAGGAACTTTGCAGTTTGGAGAAATTAAGAACAGAAATTTAGGTTCAGCAATTTTATCTCTGATTTCTGCCGATCTTAATAATAATGGTGCATCAGACTTAATTACGATCAATACTCCTAATAGGCTCAACATCCTACCTAATGAGTCCAACCCTGATAATTTACAATTTAGCGCAACACCAAACAGCTTTAACTTTGCAAATGGTATTAGAGAGATTGACGTAGCTGATTTTGACGGAAATAATAGAGCCGACATTATCATTTCGTTTACCAATACAAATCTTGGCTTTTTAAATAATATTTCACAAAACAATCAATTATCCTTCAACCAATTCAATACAAATACCGCATTTAGCGGCAGGATAGTCCGGACTGGTGATCTTAATGGTGATGGAAAATCAGATTATTTGCTAGTTGAAACAGCTTCTGAAAGTATAAGAATATTTCAAAATGAGCGATCAGATGATTTTAAAATACTAAACGAAACATCAAATGGAAATCTCACTGCCTGTTTAGGTTTTGATTTTATTTTAGAAGCTACTCCGGGTCCATACTATGAATACCAATGGTTTCGTAATGGGGATCCTATACCTGATGCGACTCGACAATTTTACAATCTTATTAATGAAAATGAGGTCGGTTTAACTGTTTACTCAGTAGAAATTACCGATCCAAGTGGTCGTTTTAATGGCGGTACGGACGAAATTACAGTAGAAATCTTAGAAACCACCGCCCCCGATAACGCATCAGTTTCTTTCAATACGCCCTTGTGTGAGGGAGATGCTTTAGAACTATCTTTTGACACCATCGAAGATGCTACTTATTTCTGGGAAGGACCAGCCGGCTTTACCTCTACGGAGCAAAATCCAACGATAGAAAATGTAAGTGAGGTAAATAAAGGGAACTACAGACTGACGCTTTCGATAGGTCAGTGTCCAGGAATAATTTTTGAAGCCTTTGTAGAAATAAATTTCAACCCCCAGCTAGAAATAGCCACTCAAAATGACATCACCGCAGTCTGCGAAACCCCTCTAGAAGCCTCTGTTTCTGAAGTAGAAGGGTTTTCTTACAAATGGCTTCTAGAGGGTAGCGAGGTCGGAACAGGTAATGTAATCGAAATAATCGATGCGGGAGAATATCAAGTCATTTACACAAGTCCTGCAGGATGTGAATTTCTTACAGCACCTATTACAATCGAGCAAATCTCGATACCAAAACCCTCTTTTGAGTCACCCAATGTCTTTTGTGTAGAAGAACCTATAAGTCTTGATTTGCTTCTTGAGGAAGAGCCTTTTGAAAATTTTGACCTAGTGGTGAATTGGGATTTCGGTGATGGAAATAGTGCGAGTGGGACCAATGTAAATCATACTTACGAACTTTTAGGAGAATATACTATTCGTGTGGAGGTATTTTATAATCAAGATGGGAGTTGCAAAGGTGTATTTGAAAAATCTATAGAAGCCGTACTACCACCCTCAGCGCCAGAGATCCAAAGTGAAACAGAAACTTTTGATTTTTGCCCTGATGACGACTTGCTGATATTCATAGAAGGGGACTTTAGAAATATCAATTGGAATACTGGTGATACCACCGCGGAAATAGTGGTATCTCAAGCCGGCACCTATACGGTGACTGTGATAACCAACTCATTTTGTATACTTGAAAGTTCAGTAACAGTAAGACAGGCTCAGACTCCTAATATTGAGGTATCGTCGTCTCCAGTTCGGGCTGGAATTGAAGAACCTATTCAATTTACTGCAAGTGGGGGGGTAGAATACGAATGGTTTCCTCCAGAATTCTTCGATAATCCTAATATTCCTAATCCAATAGGTATATTTGCTGAAAATACGACTATAGAACTTACTGTTATCAACGAAACAGGCTGTATTGAAACGAAAGAGTTATTTATTGAACTCGATAGAACGGTAAATGTAACAGCACCGAAGGTATTTACTCCAAATTCAGATGGTATCGATGATGTTTTTGTGATTGAAAATATTGAACGTTTTCCTGAATGCGAAGTAAGAATCATTGATCGACAGGGTAAGGTAATCTTTCAAGAACAACCCTACAACAATAATTGGGATGGTACATACAGAGGAAGTCCAGTTGTTGAAGGGGTCTATTTTTATGTTATTGTTTGTAACGGTGTAAGGGAGTCTAGTGGGTCAATAACAATATTGAGATAAAAAATAAAATAACTCTAGATTAAAAAAAGCTAGAGTTGAAGTTAGTAATTGAGTGGTGTATCAAAATAGATGAGGAGAAAATTACCAGTATTAGTTTGTTTTAGCTTGACAGCACTATTTCTGTTCCTTTCAGGAATAATGACAGTCTATGCCCAAACTCAAATGAACATAACCCACCACTTTAATAATCCTTTTTTTCTAAATCCTGCCATGGCTGGTGCAAAAGGACAAGGTATGCTTCACCTAACTCATCGCGATCAATGGAGAGGAATAGATGGAGCACCAACGACCTCAATCCTTACCTATCATCAGCCCTTGAAATACCAACGTGCGGGTATTGGTACTCAAATATTTGCCGACAACTTCGGAATATTTCAGACAGTGGGTGCAACAGCCGCTTTTGCCTACCAGGCAAATTTCACAACCGATACAAATTTAAAATTTGGATTAAGCGGTGGGTATGTTCAAAATAGAATAGACTCAGAGGTATTAGCAACGACTACGGATCCAACGGTTATAGGCTTTGCAGAAACCACAGGGTATGTAGATGGTAGATTTGGTGTTAATTTTCAGCACAAAGACTTTCAATTAGGATTTGTAGTACCTAAGCTTTTTGAAAACCCACTAGTCTCATTTACCGGCTTTGCAGATGTGGAGTTCAACCCAAGAAATAACCTACTTTTTACAGCACAATATGATTTTGAAATTGGTCCAAGTATTAACCTGACAACTCTTGGATTATATTGGCTGAATGATAACTTCACTAATCATAGTGAATTTTTTGTTGTAACTGATTTTTATGAAGCATTTTGGGCAGGTGCAGGATACCGAATAGAATATGGCCCATCTTTTTTAGTTGGCTTCAAAGTGAGTGATTTCATGACTTTTGGCTACGCATATGAGCTAGCCCCCAATTTAGGAGTAAACTTTGGAGCTTCTACACATGAAGTACAAGTGGGCTTCCGTATCGGTTCTAAACCAAAAGACCGCTCTACTCCTAGAAAAACAAGCACAGTTGTAGCTGCCGAACCTGAGCCTGAGCCTGAGAGACGGGCTCGCTTTTCTGCCGTTGAAACAGATATTTACGATGATATTCGAAAGAAAGAAGAGGAAAGACAAGAAAGAATTAGGGAGAAAGAAGCCACAGCCTTTCCAAGCTTTAATCAAGAAATCCCAATAGCCCAATCCCAAACTAAAGATGATAGCCAAACTATCAGGAAGGATGAATCTACTGCTCAAAATAAAAACGAAAGTATAAGTAAACAAGGCACTCCATTTCCAATTGACAGAGAAGATCAATTGGAAAGCGATTCGCGGACTAGTAGTGAAACAGCTGACTCTAGAGAAAATGAGTCTAGTGAGTCCTCATCCCCACAAAAAGGGAAAGTCTCTAACGAAGAACCATTTGAAACTACTGAAGATAAGATCTTAGGACGTCGCATAGCTGAACTGCAAGGAAAAACACAACTCAGTGAAGTAGAACAACTGGAACTTTCTGTGCTTGCTAGAAAGAGAGAACTCAATGAGAAAATTGAAAATTTACAGGCCAAGAACAATTTGAATGAGCAAGAACGACAGCTCTTGCAGAACCTAAAAAGACAGAGGGAAAGAGGCGAAGCCATTGAAAATAAAATTGCTTTAGGACAGCTTTCTAGTACAGCTGCGGCACAGATCAGTCAGCTTCAAAATGAGCAAGTTAGGGATCAAGTTATTCAAAAGCTGCTAGAAAAAACCGCAAAATCAACAGATGAAAATCAAAGACTGAAGGCACTGAATCAATTACAACAAATCGATGAGCAGATTAGTGAACTCTTGAAAAAACCAAACCTGAAACCTCAAGAAGAAAAGCAACTGAAAAGCCTTCAGTCTCAAAGAAATGAAATCTTAATCAGTGCTTTGGAAGAACAATCGACACTAAGTACGGATGAGAAGAGCGTATTAGAAAAGCTTAAAGCTGAGGAAGCAAGAAAAATTGAAGAACAGCAAAAAGAGAAAGAAACGCAGTCCATCACTATAGATAATCGCCGCATAGCTGAACTGCAAGGAAAAACACAACTCAGTGAAGTAGAACAACTGGAACTTTCTGTGCTTGCTAGAAAGAGAGAACTCAATGAGAAAATTGAAAATTTACAGGCCAAGAACAATTTGAATGAGCAAGAACGACAGCTCTTGCAGAACCTAAAAAGACAGAGGGAAAGAGGCGAAGCCATTGAAAATAAAATTGCTTTAGGACAGCTTTCTAGTACAGCTGCGGCACAGATCAGTCAGCTTCAAAATGAGCAAGTTAGGGATCAAGTTATTCAAAAGCTGCTAGAAAAAACCGCAAAATCAACAGATGAAAATCAAAGACTGAAGGCACTGAATCAATTACAACAAATCGATGAGCAGATTAGTGAACTCTTGAAAAAACCAAACCTGAAACCTCAAGAAGAAAAGCAACTGAAAAGCCTTCAGTCTCAAAGAAATGAAATCTTAATCAGTGCTTTGGAAGAACAATCGACACTAAGTAAAGATGAAAAGAGCGTATTAGAAAAGCTTAAAGCTGAGGAAGCAAGAAGAGTTGATCAGGATCGAATAGTAAAAAGGGATGAAATAAGCCGAGAGGCTGAAATTGAGGATGAGCGTTCGGAAAGAGAAGGCTCTTCTGTAGCTAGGGGTATGTTTGGCTACCAACGCTTGCCTCGTGAGAGAACTAATAATGAAGAAGTTAATAAGCCTAGTATCGAGAGGGATGTACAGAGAGAAAAGGATGAGTCGACCGAAAAGTCAAAAATTACGCCTAATGTGAATCAGGAAGAAGCGGATGAGGAGAACATCCCTACCCTATTGTCTGAAAGAAATAATATAGAAGACGATGAGTTTCTACCTAAAGGTAATTACATCATTTTAGGGGCATTTGGAGCGGAATCAAACGCAAATAGACTAGTTAATACATTGAAGAATTCATCTCAGACGGATGTAGACTACACTTACAACCCAGACAGAGGATTATATTACGTACATAGCCAATCAATTAGTGATATCAATGAGGCGAGGAGACTGGCTTCCAACTTTAGATCGAATACAGCCTATAAGTCGGCTTGGATTTTAGTAATAGAATAAAGATTGTGATGAGTTATTGGGTTCATTCGTATTACTATGGCTGTGGCAGGTTATAAAACATATTTTTGTTCTGGGGTGCATTTTAGGGCAGGAATTACAGAGTAAGTATCAACGTGTGGATTAAAGGTAAGCATTCGTATCATTGAATCGTGGAGTTATCAAAAAAACACCATCGTAGTATATAAGTTAATTAACTCGCATCCTAATATTTGATCAGTCGTAAAAAAACCGCCTACTGTATTAACAATAGACGGTTTTGATACACGCTTTAAGACAATAACATTTAGGCTTCTACAGGATGTCTAAAACCTACCCTGGTAAACCTTCTCAACACAAACTGTGGATCTGTAAGGGAGGCATTTCCAGATGGATTTCCACCATTCACATGTAGGTCAGAAAAAGCAGCATTCTGATTGACATAAATACCACCGGTAAGATTGAAGCTCACTGAAGTACCTGATTGCCCCATTTCATCCATAATTTTGCTTTTAATCTCAGCATCAGTCGTGTATGCTGCGCAGCTAATTGCGCCATATTTCATAGCTAAATTGCGAGACAATTCTATGGACTCAGTAGTGTTTTCAGTCTCAACAAATAATAAGATTGGGCCAAATAACTCCTTACTAAAAACATCAGATTTACCACTATTAACCTTCATGACTAAAGGAGTTGCTGTTCTAGCCTTTGGAAACATTGGATTTTCCATTGCTCGACTTTCTAGGAATATCTTCTCACCTAGTTTTTTCGCATCATTTACACGACCGAGAGTCATTTTATTTTGTATGGCGCCCAATACAAATGGACCAGCCTTAGGGTTCCCAACAATTTTTTCAATCTCGTCCACTACCATTGCCGCAAAATCATCCAAACTCACTGTGCCATTGGCGGTTTTAATACCACTTTTTGGCACAAAAAAGTTTTGAGGCGCAGTACACATCTGTCCACTATACAGGCATACAGAAAATGCTAAATTATTTGCTACTTTTTGTGGATCATCAACAGCATCAAGGATCACAGAATTCACACCCGTTTTTTCGGTAAAAACAATCTTATTAGACAAGTTTTCAAGGTAAGTACCAAACTCAGAATTACCAGTAAAATCAATCATCTTAATGGCTGGATGCTCCGCTAATGCCTTTGCTTTTAGGTCGTCATAAGTGTCTACAGCTAGCTGCAATGTATTAGGGTCAATACCGTTGGTTGCGAGTACTTTTTGAATTTCAGCAACATAAATCGCAATAGGTAAAACAGCACCTGGATGTGGCTTCATAATTACAGTATTACCTGTAAGCAGGCTAGCGAAAACCCCAGATACGGAGTTCCAAGTAGGAAAGGTACTACACCCAATGGCTAGACTTATTCCCTTTGGCACATTCCTCCATTGCTTTTCTAGGTTAATCTCATATTTGCCTATAGGCTTTTTCCACTTCACCTGCTCAGGAAAGCGCTCTAACTCCTCATATGCATAGGCCAAGGCTTCCAGAGCTCGATCTGCTGCGTGAGGACCAGCCGCCTGAAAAGCCATCATATAACCCTGCCCCGTAGTATGCATGGTAGCATAGGCAACATCAAAGAAACGATTTTTAATATTCTCCAAAGCCTCTACTAAGTAGCCCACTCTATCTCTGTGATGCACTTTTCTCCATGACTGCAAAGCCAATTGTGAACGCTTTACTAGCGTATCATTAGAAAAATAAGGATAGGTAATGCCTAATGGTTGTTGTAAATAAGGGCTCTCCTCCACTCCTACCCAATTTTCAGGCTCAGCCTGTAGCAATTCTCCAAAAGGCTTGTTCATGGAACTTTTAAAAAACTCTCTTCCTTGAGCATCACCTTCTTCACCGTATACTTTTGGGGAAGGATGCTCAGGGTAAGCGGCATAAAAAGTACGATCTTGATTGGCGGCAACTGCCTCCTTTATTAATTTTTCGTGTTTTTCAAATAAACTCATAATCCTTACTATCGTTTGTTAGTTGTTTTTGCGAATATACATAAAATCTTTCAAACTGCCGTCTTCACAAACGATAGCAAAATTAACAGGTTACAGATGAAATAAGCGTAGTATACTCCTTTGTAGGCGTGCTAAATCTCCCATTAAATTTTAACAATAGTCATTCTTGGAGATTGATAAAACAAAAATGGAGCAGCCAATCAACTTAAAATCTCTTATATTGAAAAGAAAAATTTGAAGTTGAGTAAACGCTTCAATTTTTACTTGAAATGATAATCTTAGATGGCGTATTGAGATGAGGGTATCACTCTAATTTTCCACCATAAGAATTAGATTATGAAATGAGCATAAGCGTTATACAAGCACTATGCTTTTAAGAATAGATTCCGAAAGTGAATCTTATTTTTTATATTTGTGTTCTGGATTTATAAATATGATCGATATGAAAACATATATTTACTTTGGCCTTTCGAGTTTAATATTTGTATTACTTACTGCCTCGACATTCCCTCATTCCACTCCAAAAGAAAACGCCATACAATGGGTTAGTCTGGAAGAAGCGCAAGAACTAACTAAATCGAACCCTAAAAAGGTTTTTATAGACGTTTACACAACATGGTGTGGTTACTGTAAAAAGATGGACAGAGAAACCTTTTCCAATGAAGAGGTGATTAACTATGTAAACGAGAACTTTTATGCTATCAAGCTTAATGCTGGCAGTAAAGAAACCGTTAGTTTTAACGGTAAAGAATATACGGAGCAGGAATTAGCAAGAGCATTTAGAGTGAGTGGTTATCCTACTATTGTTTTTGTAAATGAACAATTTAATGAAATCACGCCGGTGCCTGGTTTCAGAAAATCAAAAGACTTTTTAGAAATGCTTGAATCTTTCGTAAAACACAAATAAGCCAAAAACATAGCTAAAAATAAATAGGCATATACCTGTGGGTATGTGCCTTTCGTTTTTTATAAACTATCCCATGAGTAGACATCATTTTGACCCGACAGACGATACCATTGTAGCCCTCTCCACCCCTAGCGGTAGTGGTGCCATTGCTGTGATCAGGATTTCGGGGGAGCAGGCCATTGCCATTGTGAATCAAGTATTTAAAGGGAAAAACTTGGAAGAGCAAGCGGGCTATACCTTACACTTTGGTACGATTGAGAAAGACGGTAAAGTACTCGATGAGGTGCTGATCAGTCTTTTCAAAGGGCCTCGATCCTTCACCAAAGAGGATGTGATAGAAATATCGTGCCATGGCTCTCCTTACATTGTCCGCAGTATCATGGAGCTGCTCATCGAAAAAGGGGCGCGGGCGGCCAAGGCAGGTGAGTTTACCCGCCGAGCCTATCTCAATGGGCGCTTTGACCTTACCCAAGCGGAAGCCATTGCCGACCTGATTGCTGCCGAGACCGAAGCGGCACATCGCGCGGCCATGCACCAAATGCGTGGTGGCTTTTCTGAAAAAATAAGCGCCCTCAGGCAGCAGCTTGTCCATTTTGCCTCTCTCATAGAGCTAGAGCTCGACTTCGTGGAAGAGGATGTGGAATTTGCCGATCGCGACAAGCTCGTGAGCCTCATCGATGAGATCATGCGCGTAACGAGCGCCCTGATTGAGAGCTTTCAACTCGGGAATGTAATTAAAAACGGCATCCCAACTGTGATAGCGGGCAAGCCCAACGCTGGTAAGTCGACCCTGCTCAACGCACTGCTCAATGAGGAAAAAGCCATTGTATCTGATATTCCCGGCACCACAAGAGATTTTATAGAAGATGAGCTTATCATTGAGGGCATCGCCTTTCGATTTGTAGATACCGCCGGATTGAGAGAAACCACCGATAAGGTAGAAGCCATTGGGGTAGAGCGTACCAAAGAAAAAATGCGTAAAGCCTCACTAATTCTTTACATTTTTGATGCCGCTACGGATACGATATCCGATGTAAAGCGCGAAATCAACTTGATGGAAAACCTTGGAATTCCTTTCCTGACCCTTGTGAATAAAATAGACCAATGCGAGGAGACCACCTTAGCGCCATTTATGAAGCTGCCGGGAGCCATCCCTATCTCTGCCGACAAAAAAGAAAATTTAGAATTGCTGCGTGAGCGACTCATCGAAACGGTCAACTTAGATCAGTTCAAGACCGGCGATACGGTAGTGACCAATCAGCGCCACTTAGAAAGCCTCAAGAAAACACAAGAAGACCTGCAGCGCGTATTGGATGGCATCTATCAGCAGGTAACCCACGATTTCCTTGCCATGGACATACGCCAAGCCCTATTTCATCTTGGAGAGATAACTGGGGAGATCTCTAATGACGACCTCTTGAGTAATATTTTCAGTAAGTTCTGTATAGGAAAGTAAGCTTCACAAAGCAAACAGCTATAAAATACAGCAAAACAAGCATTAAGCCCTATTTAAGGGCTTTTTTTATGTTCGCTTGTTAGCAAAGGCCTTATCCATCAATTGAGCCTATTATGAAATAATGGCTAAGGAATATTGAGGACTAGATTACTTACTCACCCAAATCAAAATGTACATAGTGCTGAATATATAAATTGACCGCCGATCAAATTTTCACTTTAATGTATTCACGCAGATCGGCACCTCTTTAAGGAGTACTTTTCTCAAAAAAACCTATCATACAACATAAAATATTACATTCGTGCCTTATATTCAAAAAATATTGGATAATTGATGATCTAGCAAACAAAAAATCAATTATATTTCAGACTTTAACTATCTTTTTATTTGTTAAATCAGAGACAGGTCCAGATTTTGCTAAATGAATTTCAATACTACTCCTAATAACATCTTATAGATGAAACAAATCTACATCCTATTCACCTTGCTCTATTTCTTTCATTTGACGGCTATGAGCCAAGAAAGCTCACGTCCCTTCATCACCACATGGGAAACTACCTCAACCAGTCGAACGATCACGATCCCTACCACGGGTGGCGGCTACGATTATAGTGTTGACTGGGGCGACGGAACCGCCGAAAGCGGTTTTAGCGGAGATGCCACACATACCTATGCCGAGGCAGGTACTTACACAGTATCCATCAGCGGTGATTTTCCAAGAATATTTTTCAATAATACACGTTTGGATATAAACCTATCACGCACACTTATTAGAAGTATCGATCAGTGGGGTGATCAGCAGTGGAACTCTTTTGCAAGTGCATTTGCTGGTTGCTCGAATTTAGTTTACAATGCTACCGACACACCTGATCTTTCGAATGTAGAAGATATGTCTTCTGCCTTTGAGGGGGCAAGCAGATTTAATGGAAATATTGACGATTGGGATGTTAGTAAGGTAACCGATATGAGCTCTATGTTTAAAGACGCAAGTTCGTTCAACCAACCTTTAAATAACTGGAATGTCGGTAATGTAACCGATATGAGTAGAATGTTTGCTGATGCTGTGGTTTTTAATCAGCCCTTAAATGATTGGGATGTCAGCAGTGTTACCAATATGGAGACTATTTTAGGAACTCTCAGCAATTTCACTCGAACAATGGCTTTCAATCAAGATATATCCAATTGGAATGTAACCAATGTAACGGATATGTCAGGAATGTTTAGAGGGGCAAGATCCTTTAATTCAGATATCGGTAATTGGGATGTTAGCAATGTAACCAATATGAGTGGCATGTTCGGCCAGGCCTTTTCATTTAATGCAGACATCAGTAGTTGGGATGTCAGTAATGTAACCAATATGAGTGGTATGTTCAGAGAGGCTATTTCATTTAATTCAGATATCGGTAATTGGGATGTTAGCAATGTAACCAACATGGGTGGCATGTTTTTAGGACGACTTTTAGGATCCCCTAATATGATTTTCAATCATGACTTAAATAAATGGGATGTTGGTAATGTTACTAATATGGCGGGAATGTTTCAAAATAACCCAACGTATAATCGTAATTTAAGCGATTGGGATGTTAGCAATGTGACCAATATGAGGAGTATGTTTGATTTTGCCTCAAGGTTTAACGGAGACATAAGTACTTGGAATGTTAGTAATGTTACTAATATGAACAGAATGTTTTTCCTTGCTAGGAGGTTTAACAATGATGTTAGCAGTTGGGATGTTAGTAAAGTAACTGACATGACTAACATGTTCGGATCTGCTACAGATTTTAATCAAAATTTAGAGCATTGGAATATCGTAAACGCTGCATCTAGCTCAAATTTAAGTGGTTTTTTAATTGGAACTAGAATTTCGACAACTAATTACGATGCTACTTTAATTGGCTGGAGTCAACTAAGCGATTTACCTAAAGGTAGAACTCTTGGAGCGAGTGCTAGATATTGTGATGACAGCGGAAGAGCTAAATTAATCGAAGAATTTAACTGGACGATCAACGATGCCGGAAAAGGAACTAATTGTCCACCAAGCATTACCTTCGAGCCCTTGGCGGATGTTACTTTTGGCGATGAGCGTTTTGAGTTAGTCGCGAGCACCACTTCAGAATTACCCATCACCTACACTAGTTCTGATGAAACAGTAGCGACGATTGATGGAAATATAGTAAGCATACTCGCTGCAGGCACTACTACCATCACAGCCACACAATCGGGCAATGAGAATTTCGAAGCTGCAGAAGCTGAGCAAGTCTTGACCGTTAATAACGCCAGCCAAAGCATCAGCTTTGAGCCCTTGGCGGCAGTGACCTTTGGGGATGAGGATTTTGAATTTGTCGCGAGCACCACTTCAGAATTACCCATCACCTACACTAGTTCTGATGAAACAGTAGCGACGATTGATGGAAATATAGTAAGCATACTCGCTGCAGGCACTACTACCATCACAGCCACACAATCGGGCAATGAGAATTCCGAAGCGGCTGAGCCGGTAAGTCAAGTGCTTGTGGTGAACAGTGTGCTCAGCATTGATCCATTAAAAGAGCAATTGAGTCTACAGCTTTATCCCAATCCGAGTAAAAAAGTAGTACACCTAAAATCGGAAGGGCAGATCCAGCAAGTGAGGCTCTACACCCTTTCAGGCATATTGCTCAACACTTTTCAATTCAATGACACCCAAGCAAGCATCGATCTGTCTGATCGGCCGGCAGGAGTGTATATGATTCGTGTCAATGAAGGATCAAAGACCTATCGCCTCATCAAGCAATAAGGTTCTAGACCCCCCATCATCAAAAGCCCCATATTTTGGGGCTTTTTTTATGTTCGCTTATTAGCAAAGGCCTTATCCATCACCGAAGTTTTACAAAACCGAACTGTTATGCCTTTAGGTAATAAATTTCATCAAAGTCAAATAGCTTAAAACATAGCAATAAAAGAGGGGTATTGCTCAACCTGACCGATGACCTTACTCAATGGTTTTATCCTGTGATACACTGTGCCAACATTGTGAAACTCTGTGACCTAAAAAAATACACCATGTCACTGGATGCTTTACACCATGTTTCACCAAGATTTCTTGTTATTTTGAGCTTGTTTCAAGCTTTGAGTAACTTAACTTCTGCAATCCTGAGGATGGGTACATATTGTTATTACTGCATCCCTTTTTCCAAGAAATCAACAAATGATTTGGCGGTATATTTGGCTACACCTGTTTTTTTATAAATGATTTCACCTTTCGAATTAATGATATACGTACTGGGAATACCGCTATGATCAAAGATAGCAGGCATGGTTTGCATAGGCTTTTGCACCTCTATGCTCCACCCTCTCTTTGCGATCATATTTTCCGCTTTTTCAACTTCTTTATCGGCATTAGGGAAGATAAATACGATGGGTTTACCTGCCATCATCGACTGCAGCTTCATGATGTCCGGCATCTCAGCGATACAAGGAGGACACCAAGAAGCCCAAAAATTAATGAAATACAGCTTATCCTCCCCATTAGGGATTTCAATTATCTCTCCTTGCTGATCTACAAATCGTAAAGGATCCTTTAAGACCCCATAAACCTCATCTTTTGGTGTAGCATTGACAATACCCGTAGCCATCAATGTCCGCTGCATCAATGCTGAAACATGCTTCAAGCCACCACTAAAGTATAATATCAAGATCACTAAGAGGGTGAAGGGCCATGAGTTGATGAACTTTAAGATTTTTTGTTTCCTGCTTATTTGGGTCATTATCTTAGACTTTTTTTAGACATCTTAAATAAATAGGGCGATCATCATCCCTACTAAAACCCAAAATAAGCGAATTTCTATTGATTGGTGAGTGATATAGCGTACATTTTACATTGAAAACCACCGATAAGCTGCGAAAAATCTTATTCCTTCTCGATCTTCACTAAAGTATAGCTTAAATAGCTTTCGGTATCCTGTGGTGAAGTTCTAAAGATTAGGCCGTCTTCTCTCACTACAAAATCAGGATAGACCGAAGCCTCGATGGGAAATTCCTGAATCAATTCAAAATCCCGATTAAAGACAGATATTACGTTTGACTTCAAAAACTTATCATTTATATCTTCATTTGGCATTTGGTGCACGCGATAGTATAGCTTTCGATAAGGATCATAAGAAATTTGCAAATATTGGCCAGATTGAAAAAGGCTGTTGATATACTTCTGTGGATCATTTGAAGGACTAAGTTTAGATAGCGGTATATAGGGATTATATTTTAAAGGTTCAGCTGCAATTTTTGATAGTTGATTGGTTTTCAAATCCAAAACAAAGATGTCTGATAATGCATGAAGAGTGAACAAAACGGAATCTTCTCCTGCCGATAAGGATAGATTATAACCAGACATATAGCCTACGTTTTGTTGCTTACTTAAACCAGATTGTTCATATAGTTTAGCTAGTGGACGAGTTTCGAAGGTGTTTAAATCAATTTCTACTATGCTCGCCTCTTCATAATATGCTGCGTCTAAATTGGTAATTCCTTCTGAATACGCTACATGATACAATTTAGATTTCTGCATATGAAAGCAAGGCCTGGTAATTTGAGTATTGTAAAAGTTCACTTGTTCAGGTCTGATTGTCATGTTGTTATTCTCAAAATACGCTATATCTTGTTTTGCATATATTTTTTTATATATATCATTATTATAACCATAAACATATAAATGATATAGGCTTAAAATAAAAAGTTGTCCGTTTAAAAAAAAGAATTCTCGAATATCAGGTAGACCCTTAGGTCCTTCAGTTTCATAAGGTACTGACTTTAAAAACTTACCTTTATTCAAATCAAAAAAATCAAACTTTTGCTGCCCCTTATCATGACCAACCGCGATATCACCATGAGGAGAAAAATAGTGATGAATATAAAATGGCAACTGCTCTCTTTCAATAGGTATGTCGATTTGATGAAAAGAGACATGTAATTGAGAATCATCTTTTTTAACGCAAGAAGAACAAAAAAATAAGAAGATTAAGAAGTATTTTATGCTATGCATAGTGTTTTATATCAGTAGAATTTATGGAAAAAAGCAGAGACTATGATAGTCTCTGCTCGGTACTTTAGAACTTAAACGAATGTAACCATAACATCCTGAGGATTATCACAATTCATATATATATGAAGAATTGTTTCAATTACATGAGCCCAACTCGCATAAATATGATCAGGACAGGCTAATGCAACACCTACCATCAGGATGAACATACTAAGTATTAATATTTTTTCATAATAACTTGTGTTTTTGATAATAAATTGATTTTGTTGGATATCCGAAAGCAATATATATATACATGCAAGAAATTTTTACTTTTTTTGGTGTTTTTTCAAAGAATAGCTAAAAATCAAGCTTGGTGACCCTTTTATTAAGGTAAAAATTTATAATGATCATTCATCGATCGAATAAATGGTTTTATAAGAACAATTATGATTTGCTTAATCAGAAAACAGAGGAACAAGAGAACCACAATAGGACATTTATACGATCATTCTTGTAGCTACTTCAGAATCAGGAACGAGCAAAAATATCATGATATTAAAATATAAAATATAGCAATGAGTACAAGTACGATTGCTTTTGATTTTTATCCGCTATCTTTATTATAGATTTACAGCAGCTTGATCTAGCAGATGAGTGCTTTTATTGCTTTGAGCAAGCTCACAAATGGCAGATGGAATAGACCTAAGCTAAAACCCATGACTTTTATGTTTACTCTCGATTCAGACTTTTTTAAAAAACCTTCCAATAAAATATCAAGGTGGCTCTATCCTCTATTTACGATGCTATTGATTTATATCTCAACGCATTCATTTGCGCAAAACAACCATATCCCAACCAACTCAGAGAAGTCACAACATCCCTACTATCAACTAAAATTAGATGCAACCATCACCCTATCTGATGCTGACTCCTCAAGATCACTCATTTTATGGCATCGCTTTTTAATCCTTCAATATGCACTAGGTGGTGAATTTACAGAGAAATCTTTCAATCAGCTGACTACCACCATCGAAAAGTATGCTGACCAAATCGATAAAGATGAAAAGTATCTGCTGCTATCCGAGGCTTATCTCCAACGTGCCTTTTATTTTGGTATGAGTGAGCAATATATTTACGCAGCATGGAATTTCCGCAAAGCAAGACTGCGACTGCAGTCCGTAGAAAACCAAAACCACCCAAATTATCTTAAACTTTCAGGATATATCGATCTGCTTTTAGGGTCGATTCCTCCACAGTATCAGCAATCGGCTAAAATTTTAGGATACTTTGCCGATAGCGACGCGGCACTTGAACAAATGAACCAAGCATTTGAACAATTAGAATATGATCAAACGGAGATCGCTTTTTTAGCTGCCATGGCGGGTGCTACTTTCCTCAATGACCCATCATTGGCTTCCTCTTGGGTGAAGAAAATTCAGGATCAGCAGCAGCATCCAAGCCCAGTCGATCAATTGGTACTACTAAGCATTTATCATAAACTCAATCAAGGTGAAGAAGCACTACAGATCATCTCCCAGATAGATAATAAGCTTCAAACGTATGCAGCGATATTTCACTATTTGAGTGCTGAGACCTACTTCAGAAGCATGATGATTAAGCGAGCTCAACAATCCTATCAGCTTTATCTAAGAGAAAGTGGCGAGCAAGCCGCTTACCGAGCAGATAGCCAATTCAAGTTAGGCATGCTAGCATCAATCAAACTAAATAAGGAGGAAGCCTCACGCTATTTTCACCGAGCCGTCCACGAGCCTGCTCTCACCCAAACCGATCGCTATGCAGTATCAAGAATTACCAATGAAAACATCCCACATATTGAGATTTACACTATCAGAATGCTTTATGACGGTGGGTTTTTAGAAAAAGCAGCGGCTAGAATTCGCCAGATCAATAGTGCTATTTTTGGTAGGAATGAGGACCTAATCGAATGGCACTACCGTGTAGGCAGGGTCTATCAGGGGATGAAGCAGAATGAGGAGGCACTAGAGGCCTATCAAGCAAGTGTATCGATCACAAGTGAGCATTCATACAAAGAATATTATCAGCCTAATGCGCATCTGCAGCGAGCACTTATTTTTCATGAGATGAATAAAGAACAAGAGGCATTACAGGAAATTGAAAAAATGCGTTCATTTAAGAATTACAGCTACGAGTCAGCCCTCCGACAACAAGCAAAAGTGCTCGAAACAAAGATCAAAGAAACATTAAGCAAAAATTCTGAATAATTTGATCCGAATTTGCTACAATCATATCACCCCGATGGGGTTTTAATTTCTTGGATTCGTATTTACTACTACAATCATTTCACCCCGATGGGGTTTTAATTCCTTGGATTCGAATTTGCTA
>JAFIEW010000079.1 GCA_020832375.1 Cyclobacteriaceae bacterium | reverse complement strand
TCGCTTTGCCGCCTCGAATCTGCAGTACTTGGGACTTTTTAAGCAAGCCCTAATTGGAAGTTGATGAAGAATAAAGTACTGACCTTTTTCTGTTTAGTAATGATAGTGTATTTTAATCTTTCCGCTTAAAACCTTGGGGATTAAAGCTATAGAATAAATTTGTACAAGAATTATTACGCAACTATGCAAAATGGTCAAAATCATCTTAGTGGTGATAATCAAATTAATTCACAACATTGTAGGCCTACAATTCATGTATTTCTTGAAACTCCAAGGGTTTTGATCAAAAAATTTGAGTATAGAGATCACTTTAGGTTATTTATCGAGAGGTGTAAGATCTTGTAACGAAACTGCTCATCCAAATCAATTTGCACCAGAATTCGTGATGGGTGGTGATAGGGTTTCAACTAATAGAATACTTCATACTATTTTAAGGGATTATTATAAAATAGGTAAATACATTTAGTTTATTTGCTGCTTATGACCCCTATTTTCGTCGCAAGTCAAGAGGTTTGTCTAAAGAAAGATAAGCAAAACGATTTCTAACAGGTGAATTCACTACCGATGAAAAGATTGCGTATATGAATGAATTTAGAGAATGGAGATACCCACCGCAGACGCTAGTTGATAGCTCGTGTTAATCGTTCGTCGGCCAATAATTTACAATCACCAAAATCATCGCTCGTTTTTTATCCTCATTCCTCGCGAAATCGCAAAATATAAGAACGCAAAGGAAGGGATTATGAAAAACCCGGCCTTTGCAGCAATTACCAGTCACCAGTCACTACAAATCAATGCTAAATTCATTTCTATCCCATGTATAGGTGAAAAGCTTGATTGGTTCAAGCAGTATTTCAGTACCCACAACAAGTGTCACTTCAGTGCCTTTTTCCGGAAAGATAATTTCATATTCTATGTACGCTGTTCCATACTCTTCTATCAAAGTTTGAGCAGCACTATCCCCTTCATTAGCTAATTCCTGTATTTTTTTCTCTATTTCCTTTGCTGTTATGGTAGGAAATATTGTTTCTGTCACATCCTGACAGCCTTCTTTATCAAATTGAATAAAAGTTATAAACTGCCTACATCCTGGACCAAAATCACAGCGATTGACAGTTAATATATCTTTATCATTACCTTTAAACAAGACAAATTCTGTTTTAGATTCTATTGTCGCTGGCTCAAGAAGTAGATAGCCTGACGATACATTTTGATAAGACAATACTCCTAATCTATTTTCCTGATTATCTTTTAGGCTTAAGCCTTCTTTTTGTTCATCAGGATATGCTTCCATATTGAAGCCAGAGAGTTGATATAAGTACTTTGAATCAATCGAGAGATAATAAGACAGAACATTGTTAGATTTTTGATAGGGTATTTCAGTACATAGGTTTTCAGATATTTCATTTTCTTTTACCGTTTTCTCGACATCAGACCCTTCCCTTTTCACTTTTTCTTTGGTTTCATTGGATTCATCTCCCTGCAAACCTTCTTTAGGATGCATTTCTTCTGATTGAGTGATTGCTTCGTCGGATGCTATCGTTTCGACAAAGGTATCTTGGTTTTTATTGGTTTGATTACAGCTTGGTATTACAATCAGTAGTAAAAGAAATTGGGACAATAAAAATTTTCATAATTTGTATTTTATGTTGACGTATGTTGTTCTACTAATATGCTTATTCGCTTGCTTGCACTGTGCTTGCTGAAGGGAAAATAATCTTTCTCCGAAGCACATCCTTTTAGGTTGTTATACAAATCCAATAAGACCGTGATGATGGTAAACATACCTGAATAGTGATGTTTTCTTAAAAGCTTTCTTTTGGCCTTGCCTAGAGCAAAATGCGCACATATTTTATTGTATTGGTTGTTTCGTTTCCAGATAATGTAGTCATATGAATATCCACGCAATCTATTATACTCACCTATGATGTAGATTGGCAGGTGGTAAAAAAGCAAATTATACAAGTACAACTATATATCCATCGAATGACAACCAGATGAGCTTGCAGAACCCATTCTACTTTTCTACAATTCTACCCCTCTACTTGCTATTCACTCAATAACCATCGCATGACAACCAGATGAGCTTGCAGAACCCATTTTACTTTTCTACAAATCTACCTCTCTACTTGCTATTCACTCAATAACGATCGAATGACAACCAGATGACCCTGCAAAATCCATTTTACTTTTCTACAAATCTACCTCTCTTTTCACTCAGTACCATTCATCATCCACCTTTCAAAAATCACTTTTTCCTAAATACAAAGGCTGTCCTGTTCGTATTGTAAATGCTCAGAAATGGTGTGCCGTGTTCATCTTCTTGGGTAGCGTATTTCACTGATGGGTCAATCCTACCATGCCCACCAACTGCTGCATCATCACTACATAATAGTAATTCGTAGGACCCTGCTTCAGGCACAAAAAAGCGATAGTCGAAAATAGCATTGCTTGGGTGAAAATTGAAGCTAAAAACTAAACCTTTTCTACTAAACATCAGGCTTTTGTTAGCTTCGTCTACATTGAGCAATTGAGCAGTAGGATCAGAAAGTACATCATGAGCCTTCAGCAGATGAATCATCTGACGATCAAATTCATTGAGATACTGATACTTTAGCTCAGGGTGATCTACGAGCGACCACTGCCTCCTTGCATATTTATAACTCCAATCATTACCCTCTCTCGGGAAGTCAATCCACTCAGGATGCCCAAATTCGTTACCAATAAAGTTGAGGTAACCTTCACCCCCAGCCGCTGCGCTAATCAGCCGGATCATCTTATGCAAGGCTATGCCACGGTCAATTATAAGGTTGGTATCAGCCTTTTGCATGTGCCAGTACATCTCCTTGTCCATGAGCCAGAAGGCGAGTGTCTTATCCCCCACCATTGCTTGATCATGCGACTCGGCATAAGCGATGGATTTCTCTTTGTATCGCTTGTTGCTCAATACATTCCATAGCTGCTCCATCGACCACTCCTCATCTTGCTGATGTTTTAAGAGTTTGATCCAGTAGTCGGGAAGGCCCATTGCAAGGCGGTAGTCGAAGCCTATTCCTCCATCGGCAATAGTGCGGCATAATCCTGGCATGCCGCTCATATCCTCGGCAATGCTTATTGCATCGGCATTGACTTCTTTGATCAGCTTATTGGCAAGTTGCAAATAGCGTACAGCATCCCAATCCACTCCCTCTTTAAAATATTTATCATAGTGGTCGAAGCTCACCATATTCCCATGGTGGTGGTAAAGCATACTCGTAACGCCATCGAAGCGGAAGCCATCAATGTGAAATTCTTCCAGCCAGTACCTCAAATTGGATAGAAGAAAGTGAATCACTTCATCCCTGCCATAATCGAAGAGCTTAGAATCCCAAAGGTCATGGTAGCCGCGACCACCCTTATGGAAGTATTGATTTTCGCTACCGTCGAAGTTGTTGAGCCCTTCGGCTTCATTTTTTACAGCATGGGAATGCACCATATCCATGATTACCGCTATGCCGGCCTGATGCGCCTTGTCTACCAGGTATTTGAAGTCTTCAGGCGTGCCAAAGCGTGAGGAAGTAGCGAAGTAATTAGCAACATGATAACCAAAAGAGCCATAATAAGGATGTTCCTTTATCGCCATGATTTGCAGACAGTTGTAGCCTAGATTTTTGATACGAGGCAGTACCTCATCAGCAAACTCGCGATAGGTGCCAACCCCCTCTTTTTCTTGTGCCATGCCGATATGGCATTCATAAATGAGTGGAGCATTTACCGCTTTCAGCTCAAATTTCTTATCCTTCCACGCGTAAGCTTTTTTAGGCCGCCAAATCTGTCCTGCAAATTCTTTAGTGTCTTCATCCTGAAGGGTTCGCGTGATGTATGCAGGGATGCGGTACCGATCGCCTTGCTCGCTGCGCACTACTACCTTCACAAGGCTTTCGTGCTTGGGTGCATTTTTGGCGGGAATGATGATTTCCCAAACACCTCCATTTTTTGGTGTCAATGGATGAGCGCCTACCTCCCATTCATTGAAGTCACCTACCAGAAATAGTGCTTTCGCGGCGGGTGCCCACTCTCTGTAAGTGCAGTCTCCTGTCTTATCATCCCACGTAAAACCAAAATAACAATGACCTGATGCGAAGTCATAAAGCGACTGATTATTGGAAAGAATATCTTCAAGCGTCTCACGAAAGTAGTGCTGCCGTTGCTTTAGGTCGGCTTCGTAAGGCTCAAGCCAAGGGTCGTCTTGTATCAGTTGTATGGGGGATGTTGACATGATTGGTAGTTGGTTGATTCAAAAAAGTGTTTGAGATTAGGAATTTGCATTCATTATCATTGCTCAAACTACAAAATTTTTCAGTTTTAAAAGCTTTCATTTTTAAAAAATTGCTTGAAAGTGCGATCGAAAAGACTGCAACCGATTGAAAAGCCTATGATATTTAGTCTAAAAAGCGAAGCAATCGACAGGCAGTCTTATACAAGCTATTATTTGTATATAAATGAGGACTCAAAGGATGAGCGGTGCGGTGGTAAATTTTATAATTTCCTATCTTTGCAACACAATAACAAAATTGACTATGTGGATAATCCTTTCTCGATTTGCGTTTTGGCTGTTTGGTTGGAAGTTAGAAGCCGGTAATGCCAACAACTACTCAAAGGCGGTGATGATCGCAGCGCCGCATACCTCTAACTGGGATTTGTTTTTTGCTCGTGCGGCCTTTTTCCTCATGAGGCTACCCGTGCGCTATACCATCAAGAAAGAATATATGTCATCAGTATTGGGTGGCTTCTTGCGCTCTCTAGGCGCGGTAGGAATTGATCGAAGCCCGAAAAAACCAGGTGAAGAAAGGAGAAGCGTGGTGAGTGCAATGGCCGACATCATCAAAGACAATGATGAAATGATGATTTTAGTTACACCCGAAGGCACAAGAAGCTATGTGCCAGAGTGGAAGTCAGGGTTTTACTATATCGCAATGGAAGCCAACGTACCCATCTTACTTGGCTATCTGGATTATGAGAAAAAAGTTGCGGGGGTTGGCCCTGCCGTTATGCCTAGTGGAAACTATGAGGAAGATCTTGAAAAAATTCAGAGCTTTTACCGCAATATTAAAGGTAAGTACCCTGAAAAAGGGGTGAAATGATTTTTTGAGGAATTAGTTGATTAATGAATGTTGATAGATATTTTCTATTGTCTCAAAAAAACATAAAAGCTATATTCTTCAGCACGGCTGCAATAGCAACTTTCTATGAAATGGGTTTATCTTGGAAACAATTTACAAATTTGAATCATTTGGATGAAAACCGCTCTATTTATTGTTGTCTCGGTATTTTCTCAAGTTGCTTTTTTACCTATGAAGTAAGCCTCTTCGGTAGTCAATAGAAAACATAATTAAACAGCCTGCCACTAGTAGTTTTTATCGTTCTGTAAAAATACTACCTACACATGTCCAAAATTCCGCAGGCAAAGATGGCTGCGGTTTCGGTACGGAGTACCTGCTTGCCGAGGCTTACTGGTTGATAGCCTTTTTGTTTAGCCATAAGGATCTCTTCTTCATGAAAATCTCCTTCAGGCCCTATCAATATCAATTGATTATACTCCGCCTTCTTGGTGGCAGCCTCATGCAAATGTGAGGTATGATCATCGGATACATAGGCGATAGATAAGTGGGTGTTATCAAAGCTAAGGGTTAAAAAGCTTGATAGCGGCTGAGGCTCATGGATGATTGGAAACCACATTCTTTTGCTTTGCTTGGCAGCTGCGTCCCTTTTTTTGTAAAGCCGATCCATGCGCACTTTGGTGCGTTCAGAATGCTGCGACTGAATTAAAAACACTTCATCTACACCTAATTCGGTCGCTTTTTCAATAGCCCACTCAGTGCGGTCAATATTTTTCGTTGGACAGAAAGCTAAGATCACCTTATGCTGTGGCGCTTCAAAGGATTCAGTTTCTAAGATTCTAAGATTAGCGTGTGACTTCTTCTTAATATGCTCAATTTGAGTTTGATAGAGCTTCCCTTTTCCATCAGTGATTCTAACTGCATCCCCAAGCTGTAGCCTTAACACATGCACTGCATGATGTAGTTCATCCCCCGATAAAATAGAGTTTTCAGGACTAAAGTCAGGCTCATAAAAGAGTATGTTCATCTTGATTATTTTCAAATTGGGATGTTGACACGATTGAAGTTGCAAAGATAGACATAAACAAGACTAATGCTTCTGAGCTTTTTCAGAATTCGAAGTCTTTATTGGTTCGGTGTCGATCTTTAACTTGTCGTAAATGAGTGGCATCTGCTGGTCTGCATAATCATAACCAATCTGATAAATTTCTTTGAGCTTCTGAATATCAAACACATTGTATTTGCCTGTTTCGGGTGGTTCCATAAAAAGATCACAGACATCCTTACGAGCATAGGCATTGCAATTGATGGCCATCATTAGGCTTCTTTCAAGCACGCGCTTTACATTTTCAGTATTGGGTTCTTCGATAGGCACAGGATTACAGTGCATTCCAATGATGAAATCAACCTTATGCTCTAATGGTTCTACAGGCAAATTATTCAAAATACCACCATCTACATATGGCTTTCCATTGATGTATACAGGGTCAAATATCACAGGAATTGCACTGCTCGCAGCAATGGGATCGATGATATTCCCCTCTTCAAAATATTCGCTGCGACCTTCTGAAAGATTCGTTGCCACTACCGTAAGTGGGATTTTCATCGCCTCAAAGGTTGGTGTTTGGATTCGCTCTTCAAGTACCACTTTAATTTTCTGGATTTTGAGAATCCCCTTTAGGTTGAGTGCCGGTCTGATGAGCTTAAAGATTTTAGTGTCAATTATAATTTTCAAGATCTCATCAGGCGCATAGCCTGCACCCAAAAATGCACCAATGATTGCCCCCGCGGAGCTACCTGCTATTCTATGTGGATAAATGCCATTTTCCCTCAGTACTTGAAGCATCCCAAGGTGAGCCGCAGCCCTGCATCCCCCACCCGATAAGGCAATGCCTATTTTTTTCATTGAATTTATTTTTAAGCGATTCACCAATTTGGGATCGCTATTGAGATCAAAATTGGTGCTTTATAAAACAGTTTAAACCTTATAAATCAGCATTTTTACTACAAGATATCCCTCAGGAAGAATGTTTCATCAACGCGCACACCCTTCTCCGTTCGTTTGAGTGTACAACATTCGTTGATAGGGTCATGTTCGAAAAACAGAATATACCCCTTGTCAACCGCCTCATTCAGGAATGCTTCTTTCTCCTTAAGGGTTAACAAAGGCCTTACGTCATAGCCCATCACATATGGAAGCGGAATATGCCCTACCGATGGTAGCAAGTCAGCGGCAAACACGATGGTTTTATCCTTGTATTTGATTTTTGGGAGCATCTGCTTATCGGTATGACCATCTACAAGGTGAATATCAAACTGCGGAAATGGTGATGAACCATCTAAAGGTACGAAGTTAAGATGACCGCTTGCCTGCATCGGCAGAATGTTTTCCTTCAAGAAGCTTGCCTTCTCTCTCGCATTGGGTTCTGTAGCCCACTGCCAATGATCTTCGTTTGACCAATACTTGGCGTTTGGAAACTTCAATTCCAATTTTTCCTGAGCTTTGTCTTTATAAACTACCCCACCCCCACAATGATCGAAATGCAGATGTGTCAAAAACATATCGGTGATATCTGATGGCTGGTATCCTGCTTTTTTGAGACTGTCATCAAGGTTTTGATCGCCATGCAGATAGTAATGCTGCAAAAATTTAGCATCCTGCTTATCCCCGATGCCATTATCGATAAGAATGAGCCGATCGCCGTCTTCGATGAGCAAGCTACGCATAGCCCACGAGCAAAGGTTTTTATCATCAGGCGGATTGGTGCGTTGCCAAATAGACTTAGGCACAACGCCAAACATGGCGCCGCCATCAAGCTTAAACATTCCCGTGTGGATAATTTTAAGTTCCATTTAAAAGTCGTTCGTGTGTTATTGTTGATTACATTCGAATATACTCGACCCAATAATGATATCAAAGTACTCGCCTCGATTATTGATCAGCGGTAGTTGGTGTTGGGATGAGGGGGTGAGATGCAACAGCCTAGGGTGCAGCCCTAGGTTTTGTTGAACATACGAGATCGGTACGCTAGCGGTGTCGAACGGTAAGCAGTGAACGGTAAGCAGTTCACGAGTCACGAGCTACAAGCTCGCGCTAGCGGAGAGAGAGCACACGCCACACGCGTGCGCTAGCGATATAGCAAGATTGTTAATAGGGAAAACCAAGGCAGTATGCGTTCTCATTCCACTCTAAAAAAGAGAGAAATCACGAGCTACAAGCTCGCGCTAGCGGTGAATGCAATGGTTATGCGATAGTCATGCTTTGGTCATGGCCTGTGTTTTTTAAAAGAGTTGGAAAATCATCATCTTTACATCCTAAAAAAACGTAGTCTAGTAGAGCAATAAAATTTAAAGTTCACAGGGATGGTTGTCTGCGTTCTCATCCCAACCAAACAAAAATTACTATATGTCCAATATACTTCTAGAGTCCTTCAAAGGGGACTACAATGCTGCACCCTTTAATAAAATTCAATTAGAAGATTACAAACCAGCAATCGAGACGCTGATTGCAGAGACACGCGAGAAAATCGACGCTATTAAAAATCAAGCTGAAGCGCCTAGTTTTGAAAATACGGTGGTTGCTATGGAAGAAGTAAGTCGACAATTGAATATCGTTAGTGGCATTTTCTTTAATTTAAATGCTGCGGAAACGAATGATAAAATGCAGGAATTGGCACGACTTATTTCTCCAATGCTAACAGCCTTTTCTAATGATATTTACTTGGATGATGTGCTTTTTCAGCGCATCGCAAAGGTATATGAATCGACTGAAAACTATGATTTGGATGCTGAGGATAAGATGTTGCTTAAAAATAGCTATTTAACATTTATCCAAAATGGAGCGAATCTAGATGAAGAGGAAAAGAAAAAGCTACGAGAATTTGATAAGGAACTATCGGATTTGAGTTTGCAGTTTGGTGAAAATGCACTGGCTGAGGTCAACAAATATGAGTTGGTGATTGAGGACGAGGAAAAGTTGAGTGGCATTCCTGAAAGCATTAGAGAAATGGCCGCTGAAACCGCTGAAGAAAAGGATAAAAAAGGAAAGTGGGTGTTTACTTTAGAGTATCCGTCTTATGTACCCTTCATGACCTATTGTGAGGATCGTGAGTTGAGAAAAGAAATGTACCTTGCTTCTTCCACTAAAAACCTGAAGGGTGATGATCTTGACAATCAAGAGATTATCAAACGCATCATCAGGCTGCGCTACGATCGTGCAAAGTTGTTGGGATATGACAACCATGCTCACTACACCTTAGAAGACAGAATGGCTGAGAGTCCTGAGCGGGTAAACGCTTTCATTGAAGATTTGACAGAGAAATCTTTACAAAGAGGTAAGGAAGACGTGGCTGAACTGCAAGCATATGCACGTAAAAAAGGCCTTAATGATGAGCTCATGGCATGGGACTTCGCCTTCTATAGCGAGCAACTTAAGAAAGAAAAGTATGAGGTAGATAAAGAATTGCTGAAGCCTTATTTTCCGCTCGACAATTGCGTGGAAGGTATCTTTAAAGTTGCTAAAAGACTTTTTGGTTTGCAGTTTGAACTTACGCATCTAGCTGAAGTCTATCATCCTGATGTAAAAGTTTATGATGTGAAAGACGAAGAAGGAAAGCACGTAGGATTATTTTATACAGACTTCTTTCCTAGAGCTGGAAAAAGAAGTGGTGCATGGATGACAGTTTACAGGAATCAAGCTATCATGCAGGGGGAAGAAGAGCGTCCGCATATTTCGATTGTATGTAATTTCTCAAAGCCAACCAAATCCAGACCGTCTCTATTGACTTTCGATGAGGTCACTACCCTATTTCACGAATTTGGTCATGCATTGCACGGTCTTTTGGCGAAAGGAAAATATAGTAGTCTAGCTGGAACGAATGTATATTGGGATTTTGTAGAACTACCCTCTCAAATCATGGAAAACTGGTGCTTTGAGAAAGAGGCCTTGGACCTCTTTGCGGCTCACTACGAAACCAAAGATAAAATTCCTGCAGAATTGGTAGAACGCATTAAAAACAGTTCACGTTTTATGTCAGGTTACATGATGATGCGTCAGTTGAGCTTTGCCAAGTTAGACATGGCCTATCATACCGTGGAGCCTGATGAAGTTCATGATGTGATTGAATTTGAAAGTAAACAACTTGCTTCTACTCAATTATTACCAAGAGTTAAAGGTACGGGGATGAGCGGCTCTTTTGGACATATCTTCCAAGGAGGATATGCGGCGGGATATTATAGCTATAAGTGGGCAGAAGTATTAGATGCAGACGCTTATGAGCTATTCAAGGAAAAAGGAATCTTCGATAAGGAAACTGCAAAAGCCTTCCAGCAACATATCTTAGAAAAAGGTGGAAGCGAGCACCCTATGGAACTATACAAGCAATTCAGAGGAAGAGAGCCCGAAACTGAAGCTATTTTGAGAAGAGATGGCTTGATAGAAGCTTAAGAATAACCGAGTTGGCAGAAATTAATAAACCATCAATAAGTAAAATTGATGGTTTATTTTTCGAGTACTTTTATTATGCTTGATATCATGATTCCCAAACTTAGCATTATTAAATAGGTGTAAACTAGATTTTCACCTTTGCATATTTCTCTTTATGGATAGATATAAACTCATGGGCTTCTTTCATTGCTTGCTCTCTCACTCTAACAGTAACGGAGGGAACGAAAGGTTTGTAGAGTAAAAAGACCCCATTGAGGAAGTATTTGACAGAGTAACTGGTGATTACATACACACAGCCAGCTAAGTTTCTATCGATGATATCCTTATACTGACTGAAAAAGTCCCTCATTTGAGTAATTTGATGCCTTGTGAGGCGAGACGTTTTACGAGTATCAATCACGAAGGAAAAACCCTCATGCGTTTCGATATAATGCTCAATTTTTTCTAAAAATTGCTTGAACTCTACATCTGTGGGTGATTCCTTGAGAATATCAATTTCTACAATTGGAAAGTTCTCTTCTTTAAATTTTGCGTAATCCATAATTATTATCAGTTGTTATATAATATAAACCGATAAGAATAGTATATGTTTCACATTTTCAGCTTTTTACGACATTGCTGAGAATTATGAAAATGAAATGAGTCCATAAAAATTAGTTTGTCAGTGAGTTATGTTTTATTGAGAAAAATACTGAATTATAGATGGATACTTAGGATTTTATCCTAAATATCAATTAAAACAATTTCAGGTGGTAGGGATCAATATCCCACCTATTATAAAATTAACCATTAATTAAGCGAAAATGCGATCTAACTTTTTTTACTTGATGCGAATCCAATATCTTGGTTTTAGATATCATGGGTATTTCATTCAAAGCAATGCCAAAACTGTCCAAGAAAAGCTAGAAAGAACGCTAGGCTACGTACTCGGCAAGATCCCCTTCAAGACACTCGCATCAGGCAGGACGGATACTTTGGTTTCTGCCAATGAGATGATAGTTGAATTGTTTTTGGAAGACCAATTGCTTGATGAAAACAAATTTTGTCAAGCTATGAATGATAATCTACCCGTGGACATTCGGCTATTAGAAGTGAGCAGAACTATAGCTAATTTCAATGTGATACAACACCCAAAGGCTAAGGTTTATAAATACTATTTTTGCTTTGGAGAAAAATACCATCCTTTTGCAGCTCCTTTCTTAGCTCATTTCAGCGATGATTTAGACCTATCGATGATGCAGTGGGGAGCCAAGCAATTCTTGGGAACACATAATTTGATTGCCTTTTGTAAAAAACCGAAGGATCAAACGATGACAATAAGAACCGTAGACGAAATTGACCTTTCGGAAAACAGAGAATTGACAGCAAGCTTTTTTCCTGAAAAGAGCTATTGTATGAAGGTAAAGGCTTCGGGGTTTATGCGCAATCAAATTCGACTAATGATGGGCGCATTGGTTCATTTGGGTAGCAATAAACTTTCAAAATCAGACTTTTTATTACTCATTGATGGACAGCTCCCTTCAGAGCCGATTTACCTAGCACCAGCCAACGGTCTTATTTTAGACGAAATATACTATCAATAGTTGAAAAGTCTTACAATCTCTTTACACCTTCTGAATGCATCTACCAATCCGGTTATGCATCAAAGCTTAACTTAAAATCAGTATATTCGTACAAAAATAATGATTTTAAGTTTTTATATTTCTTCGAAAAACGCAATAAAATAAACAAATCCTATCATCAATGCGTCAGAACTTTATTCAACGACAAAAATTAACCATTTATCTTTTAGTCACATTCATCACTACCATATTTTCACTGCTTGGGTATATTCACTTTAAGTTGTTTGAAACGAACCAATTCGAGATTTTATATGCTACCCTAGTTTTAGATCTTTTTTTGGTGTTTGCTTTCAGCCTGTTGTTTTTGAACAGACGAAAATTTAAGCTTCTTTTTAATAAGATCAACTCCCAGGTAGCAAGCCTTACTCAACAGTATTTATTTAATGATGGAAAAACTGCAAGTACCTCTGATGAGGTGATGAATGAACTTTCCAACGGTTTAAAAGATGCTAGATCATTCATAAAAAGTATTTCAGAAGGCAACTATGATGTAGATTATGTTGGGATGCGAGAGGAATTAATATCGCTCAATGAGAATAATCTCTCTGGTGAGTTAATCAAGATGAGAGATGAGATGCGTCGGGTGAGTGAAGAGGAAAGACAAAGGAACTGGACCAATGAAGGACTAGCTCACTTTAGTAATTTACTTAGATCAGACAATGACTCACTAGATGACATGCTAAAAAAGTTGATAGCAGAGCTGGTCAACTATTTAAATGCCAATCAAGGAAAAATCTATACTTACGAGAAGGGCGAATCGCAAGGAGAAAGACCCTTTATGGAATTGAAGGGCACCTATGCCTACAGGCGACAAAAAGGTATCAGCGAAAGAGTATATGAGGGAGAAGGCCTCGTGGGCCAGATGATGTTGGAAAAGGATTTAATTTTTTTAACAGAAATCCCCGAGAACTACATCAATATACGTAGTGGTCTTGGTGAGGCAAACCCACGAAATATCGTTATCATGCCTTTATTACTCAATGAGGAAATTAAGGGTGTACTAGAAATAGCGAGTTTTGAGGTAATAAAGCAATACCAGCTTGACTTTCTCAAAAAATTATCTGAAAGCTTAGCCTCTTATATTTCTTCTATTAAAATTAACAGCCTAACAAAACGATTACTAGAAGAAAGTCAAGAGAATGCTGAAATCCTGCGTAATCAGGAGGAGGAAATGCGACAGAATCTTGAGGAGCTGACAGCACAACAAGAGGAAGTAGAAAGAAATAAGCTAGAGGCCGAAAATCAAAACGCTAAACTCAATGCAGTATTAGATACTGCATTGGCAGGGATCATCACCATCAATGATCTTGGTCAAATAGAGACCGCCAATCAAGCCGCATTGAAAATGTTTGATTACGACATGGAGCAATTGAGGCATCAAAATATTAAGATGCTGATGACCGAAGAGCATCGAGACCAGCATGATGGATATATACAAAATCACCTTACTACTGGAGAGAAAAAAATTATAGGTACGCAAGGACGTCAAGTACAAGGAAAAAGAAAAGATGGTAGTGTGTTTCCGATAGAGCTTGCCGTAGGAAGAACAGAGGTAGACGGCAATATTATTTTCACGGGTATACTCAATGATATAACCGATAGGGTGAGACTCGAAAATGAGCAACTACAATACATTGAAGAGCTCAGGTCCACAGAGGAGGAGCTTCGTGCACAACAAGATGAAATTGAGAGCCAACTAGAGCATATTAAAGTGCAAAATGCTGAGTTAGATGCTCGTATGCTGGTACTCAATGAATCTACGATTGTTTCGGAATCCAATTTAGCAGGCGACATCACCTTTGTAAACGATAAATTTTGTGAAATTGCAAAGTACACGAGAGAGGAGTTACTTGGTAAACCTCATAAGATTGTAAGACATGCTGACACCCCATCTGAGGTTTTTAAGGCGATGTGGAAAACCATTCAAGCAGGCAAGGTATTTCGAGGTATTGTAAAAAATCGCTGTAAAGATGGCGACCACTATTGGGTGGATGCAGTCATTGCACCTGTACTAGATGATAATGGAAAACCGTTTAAGTACATTGGAGTGAGATATGTGATAGAGCAAGAGAAAATTGCACAGCAACTTTTCGATGAGCAAAATAAGCGATTAATTAGAGGATAATGGTAGGAATTCGCGATATCGACAATCATCAATATGTACGTGCACTCGACGAATACAGTATCGTTGCAGCGACTGATAAAAAAGGAATTAATACTTATGTGAATAGTAAATTCACAGAGATATCAGGCTATTCGAAAGAAGAGCTCATTGGTGCACCCGCTAGCATTGTCAATTCAGGATATCATGATAAAGCCTTTTTTATGGATCTTTGGAAAACGATCGTTAAGGGTAATAATTGGTTCGGTGAAATTTGCAACCGCAAAAAAAGTGGTGAAATTTATTGGGTTTATACCGGCATATTCCCTCTCAAGGATAGCAAAGGTGACATTCAAGGATTTTTTTCGATTCGCACGGATATTACTGATCAAAAAAAGGTGCAGAAAGAACTACGTGATTCGAAAAATAAGCTAAAAAGCTTTTTTGAAAGTACTGCAGATGCCAATGTTCTATTGGATGCGAACTACAAAATATTAGCTTTTAATCGCACTGCGCAAACCTATATTTCTAATTTATTAGATGCCCAACTGCAAATCGGGAAAGATTTACTAGCCATGAATATCCCTGGACTAGGGATCAATTTTAAAAATAATTTCCGGAGGGCACTACAAGGTGCTATTGTTAATGAAAGAAGACATCAGGATTTCCCCAAGAGAGGACGAATCTATTGGGATTACCACTATCGCCCGGCACTTGATGATGAAGGCAATACAATTGGGGTAACTTTTAGTGCTATTGATGTAACACAGCATAAACAGTATGAACTAGAACTAAAAAACAGAGCTAGGCTACTAGAGGATATATCACTCAGACAATCTCACCAAGTGAGGGGACCGTTGGCCACCATGTTAGGCCTTATCTATATCAGAGAGCAAGAGGAAGATGAAGTATTAAAAGAAGAATACTATCATGAAATGGTGAAGAAGGCCTATGAGATGGATGAGATGATCAAGCAAATCGTAGAGCAAACGTATCAGCTTGATGAAATTGAAAATCAAGATCTTCGATTTCGACCATAATTTTTCAAATGCCTTCCCCTACTCAGCTTAATGGCTTGTCACCATTTTGTTTTTAAACAGTACGCTTGCTGCGATTCTCATCCCTCGCAAAACAAAAAGAAATGATAGAATTAAGTTATTTTTACTTATATTGAATAGTATTCGGTGTATATCAATTCAAAAAAATGCAACTGAAGTGATATACTTAAATTCTTACTCATCCATTGCGAAAATTCAACTATGGCTGACTCATCGTCCAATCTACTGCGCTTATTGTTCTTAGGTCCTGAATATCAATTTCAGGGTACTTCGGGAATGGGAAAAAATGCGTCCGAGCTGTATAAGTATTTGAAAAAACACTTCATTTTAGTGTCAGCTGAAGCAGCTAGGCCAAAAGATATCAGGGCAAGTACAAGCGATCAGGTGAAATATCACAACATAGAGCGCTTTGAGTACGAAATTCAAAAAGAAATCGCCTATTCATCTCTCAGGAGGAGCATGTATTCATTTTTATATGATCAGCAAGAGGCGTCGACCGAAATGGCCATTCATGCAAGGAAAGAAAAAACTGAAAGCACAAAAATTGACTCATGGCTTGAAGTATATCAAGCATTTACACAACAAACCCTTGACCGCCTGAAAAACACTGACTTTGATATTATTTATAGTCATGATTGGGTGAATGTAGAAGTTGCGATGGATCTTAAAGAAAAAAACCAGGCTTATTGGGTGCTTCATTTACATGCTATCTTTTCCGATCGTTTAGGGCAACAATCAGCACTAAGTATACAAGCAATTGAGGCCGCAGGTGTAGATCGGTGCGATCATATTATTTGCGGAAGTTACTACCATAAAAAGTTAATTATACAAAACTTTAAATGCAATCCAGCTAAAATCTCTGTAGTGCATCCTATTTTTGAGCTTGAAAAGAGTATTATCAAAAGAAAGGTCTTTGAAGAAAAGGTAATCACCTTTGCGGGTCGATTGGTAGATCAAAAAAATCCAGAACAATTTCTACAGATTGCAACAATAGTAAAAAATCAGATGGCGGATTGTCGATTTATTATAGTCGGTGATGGTTATCTTTTGGAAGACTTGATTGAAAGTGGTATCCGAGCGAAGTTTGAAGGCAAACTTCACTTTGCGGGTGAGCTTAGCGAGCAAGAGCTACATGAGGTATTCGCTTTTAGTGATTTATTATGCATGCCATCAGAGTCAGAACCCTTCGGATTAGTGGCCTTAGAAGCTGCCCAGTCGGGCTTAGCAGTTGTTTGTAGCAATAGGTGCGGCGCTACTGAATTACTACCTGGAGCACGCATCGTTCGTGAAAATGAACCTCATGCCTTTGCAAAAGAAATTGTATCTTTGCTTGAAGACCCTAATGCATATCATGAGGCAGTAGAAAAAAATCATCAGTACCTTCACGCCTATCCAAAAGACAGTTATTTTCAATCTATTCAAGAAATACTGTCACAAGCAACTTCCAAGTAATCGATTTTTGATCATTAATTAGTAAAAGCATGGCGCTTTATCATATTCATTTTAACCCTGTTTTTAGAGATTTTCGTTTTCACGAAATTGCATCAGATGTTCCCTATATCGATGAGGAAGAAAGTAAAAATGCATTTCTTAGCTATTCTAAAGAGGTGATTACTCCCTTTTTAGAGCGCTTACTCACTACTGAAACAGCTAGTTGTTATCTATGTCTTTCACATGATTACCTCGTAAGAGCATTTAAATATTTACCAGATGATCTCGCTACCATCAAGAAAGGCTTTGCAGATAAAAAGTTTATCCCAGTGCTTTCAAGCTCGCATTTCTCTTTGGTTAGCTTGTATTCTGACCAACTTACGGCATTTGAACTGAACAAACATCGCGAAAGCTATCAATTATATCTGGGAATAGCGGATTGTGATCACTTCGTCAACCCTTTTGCAATCTATTCGGACAGAATTGCCATGCGCATCATTCCTCAGAAAGTAAGCACATGCTTCGCCCCCGCCTTGGATTGGTATCTTAAGGATAGGGATCTTGGTCTCGTTTATAATGATACTAGCCGACAGATAAACTTAAAGCTACTCCACGAGGACCGGTTGGTATATCGTCCACTGATCAATTTCAAGAATATACCGCCCATTTTAGAAGTAGATCATCAAATACTAGATGCCACTTCTGGTCTTGAAAAGCCGATTTACACTGTTCCGCAAAACATAAAATATCCTATTCGACCGTTCATCGGTGCAGGACTAATTGATCGCCCCATGCAAAAGGATGTGATCGCCACCCTAAGAAGGCTAATACAACTGCAACCCGAAGATGAGTTTCTCGACGATTTGGCTTTCTTCTCGGACTCGGTGCATTTTATGAAGCTCAACAAACAGCTCAATCCAGAAGCATACCGTTATTATATCCAACTTACCAATCAGCTAGCTGATTTAGAATGGCACATCCTACAAGCAAAAACATCAGCGAAACGCACAGGCTAATCTTTGATCTTCTTTTTTTGCCTGAGATTAGGGGGTTGAGCTTTCTGGTCCCCCAAAATATAATATCAACGGCCACAATGATGTACTTAGTAAAATCATTGGTGGTACGATTTCTTTAAGTTTCCAATTATCAATTTATACCATTTTGAAGCAGACACTTTGATTAACCCATTATAGTCATAAGATGGACATGCATATAAACGGCTAAAAGATGCTAACCGCTATAAAAGTTAATGTGATTTGGATTGCTATGTGGACTTTTGAAATGTCCTCTTAAAAAACAAGAGAATACCAATTGCCGTAAAAATACTAAAATAATGTTTGATCAGGTGATCTGATTGGGATCACTAGAAAGTATGTGTTTTATAAGGTAGTCTTATATCAGGCTAATTAGGGCATGCTTAATAACATCTAAATTTTTGATCAATAAATCATTAAATCTAGGCCCCTCTTGTTAAATGCTAATATCTTGGTATTCAGTATATAATGATCAGG
>JAFIEW010000078.1 GCA_020832375.1 Cyclobacteriaceae bacterium | reverse complement strand
TTTAAGGTAAAGATATTAATAACTTAATTAATCCCCAGAAAAATTGCTTGATCCGATTTCAATCCGCGGTGTTCCCAAATTTCATTTTAAAGCAAGCCTTTTTACAGCAGCTTCTTCTTCGTTTTATGCTCATTATGGTAAGCCTATGCGATAAGCAATAGATTGGGTATAAGCTCATCTCAAGAAAAGCAATTATTTTTTTAAAATTTTGAGTTAATTTTTCAATCATTCATTATTTTTGAATATTGCATCTATTGATATATTTAAGCGCATAAATTCTTTAAACGATGAGTAAAGCTTTTTCTTCAGATGAGATTGACGCCCATGAGTTGGCATTGTCATATGCTAAGTATACAGATCGTAACTTATTCATTACGGGCAAAGCAGGTACTGGCAAAACAACACTATTACATAAAATCAATGAGATCAAGGAAAAGTCGAAAGCCATTACAGCACCAACAGGCGTGGCTGCCATCAATGCTGGCGGTGCCACTTTACATTCGTTTTTTCAGCTACCTTTTGGCTCATTCATCCCTGATAATGATTTTCATATCCCCCCTCAATCTGAGAGTGGGCTGAATAACCCCTACACCCTTACCAAAGGACTAAGGATGAGTGCGAGTAAAATAAAAGTGCTTAGAAAACTTGAACTATTGATCATCGACGAAATATCGATGGTGCGCTCAGACACGCTTGATATGATCGATCATATTTTAAAACACTATAGAAAGCAATATGATCGACCATTTGGTGGAGTACAAGTAATTTTTTTTGGTGACCTACACCAATTACCTCCCGTAATACGAGAGCAAGAAAAAAATATCTTAGCACCCTACTACGCTAGTGAATTTTTCTTTGACTCACAAGTAGTGCAGACTTGCGAACTACTCACCATAGAGTTAGAAAAAGTATACCGACAAAAAGATGAAACTTTTGTTAAAATACTGAACGAAGTACGTAATAACGCTTTGAGCACAGAGTCGCTCAATTTTTTGCATCAAAGATATCAGCCCGAAGTTAATCTTGACAAGCTCGATCACCACTATATTACGCTCACTACTCACAATCGGCTAGCGGACACTATCAATAGGGAGGAACTCAACAAGCTAACGACAAAACCTTATACCTTTACGGCCGAAATTGAAGGGACATTTTATGACAACGCCTATCCCACCGAACAAAAGCTAGAACTTAAGCCAGGAGCTCAAGTTATGTTTATTAAAAATGATACCGAGTCAGGCGCTTACTTCAATGGTAAAATAGGAACTGTTCATAACGTAGACAAAGAAAAAGTTACCGTGAAATGCCCTGATGATATAGAAGAAATCGAGGTGGAAAAAGTATCGTGGGACAATGTTCAATACACCTTTGACAAAGAAGAGAATCAGATTTACGAAAATGTGCTGGGAAGTTTCAAGCAATTTCCGCTTCGCCTGGCATGGGCTATTACCATTCATAAAAGTCAGGGTCTCACCTTTGATCGAGCTGTCTTAGACGTAGGGCAAGCCTTTGCTCCTGGTCAGGTGTATGTAGCCCTAAGCCGATTACGAAGCCTTGAAGGACTAATCCTTCGATCAAAAATACAAAACAACCGGATTTTCTCATTTCCTGAGGTGGTAAGATTTAGTCAAGAAAAATCAGATTTGCAAAAGCTGAAATCTCAATTAGAAGGAGAGCAGCGTAAATACGCCTTCAGATTACTGAAAGAGGCCTTTGACTTCAGAGAAATATCAGAAAACCAATTAGAACTCCTTAATTTCACCACCTCTAAAAGCATTCCCGATAAAGAAGAAGTCATGCAAAAAGTTAAAACAGTATTACCTATAGCTACCAAAATGATGCATGATGCGGAAAGCTTTCGTTCTGGTGAAATGACAAGGCTTCTTTCTTTACCCAATGGTCAAGGTTATCAACAGCTATCAAAAAGAACAAATGATGCCTACAAATACTTTACAGAACAAATCAACACTAACCTTATTGCGCTTACCGACAGTATTATTGACCAGCTTAAAACCAAAAGCAAGGTAAAAGAATATCTGTCGCATGTTCATGAACTATACGTAAGGTTGGAGTTTAAAAAAGCTCAGTTAGGAAAAGCGGTACGCCTAGCCAAAGGGCTAGCCTCAGGTGAAAACATGAGTGGCATCATGAACCAGCTAAGCAAAACTGATGATCAACCAAAAATACAAACACTAACAGAAAAAGGCATAAAAAAAGGTCAGCCTCCTAAAGGGCAAACTAGAATAGAAACGCTAAAATTATATCAAGACGGCAAGGATCCTCAAGAGATTGCTGATATAAGAGGTTTGAAAGTATCTACCATCATGACGCACCTGACAGATTTTATTGCTAGTGGTGAAGTTGATATTTTTGACTTGGTAGATGGTGCAGATATCGAACGAATTATGCAAGCGTTTGATCAACAAAAGGATGATGGGGGATTAAAGGATTTATACGCCACCCTTAACGGAGAGTATGAATATGACACACTCCGAATGGTAGGAAAATATCGACTCGCTATAAAAGAAGAAAATTGATCTGCGTTTTAAATTGTTCGCTTTAGAAAGGCTCATTGCTATCAATTAAAAGTGGAGGTCTTCTACCCACACTATACAACCCTTAACATCATTGAACCAAATAAGCATGGTTTATGATTAGAAAAAAATGCCTAGAAAAAATCTTATTCTTATTTATGCTATTCAGCATTTGGAATCTTTCGCCCAAATTGCCCCCTCTTAAATCAGTTAAATGATCTAATACTCTGGCATAGTCCATATCCTTAGACCGTCATCCCCACTTATAAACTTAACCTGGACTATGCGCTAGGGTTCGTTATGAGAGCTAAAAATACAAGAAAATCAAGTATTTAACGACTAAGGCATAGCACCGCTATGGTGAAGGCGTTAAATGCAGCGAAGCGTTTGATTTTGAAGTATTTTTAGCTCGGAATAGAAATTCTAATGCATATTCAGGGCTTAACCCAAACTTCAAGTCTTTTGTCACGAAAGGCTCAATAAATTTCCGATATTTACATGATCAACCAAAACAGAGATACATGCAATCAAATATCACGAAATCTATTTACGCAATTTTATTAATCAGCTTACTGAGCGCATGCTCTGCTGATACTGACTCTAAAGGTTTACAGCCTGGGGAACAAATGCAACTTTCTATCATGGCTACAACAGATCTCCACGGTAGGATCTTACCTTATGATTACAATCAAGACACCATCGACACGCGCTATGGCCTCGCGCAAGGAGCTAGAATCATCGATTCTGTGAGAAAGGTAAATCCGCACCATCTACTGTTAGATGCTGGTGATTTTATACAAGGCAATAGCCTGGCGGAGTATTTTGCCAAGGAGGAAAACCATGGCAAGGCACATCCACTTCTACAAACCATGAACTTCTTGCAATATGATGCTATCGTATTGGGCAACCATGAATTTAACTTCGGCTTGGATTATCTCAACCAAAGAATCGGAGAGATTGATGCCCCTGTAATGGCTGCTAATGTGCTTAGAGATGATGACGAACAAGCACCCGCTTATGAAGATATGATCATCAAAGAGGTAAATGGTGTAAAGGTGGCAATACTAGGCCTCACAACTCCAGGGTCTGCTGTATGGGACAGAAACCATGTAGAAGGAAAGCTAATTTTTGAAGATGGACTAGCGAGCGCCAAAAAATATATAGACCGCATTAGAGAACAAGCTGATGTAGCCATTCTTTTGGCACATAGTGGCTGGGAATCAAGCAATAGCTACAGCAGGGATGAAAATATGCCAGATGAGAATTTTGTAAAGGCTATCGCTGATGAGCTTGAAGATTTTGACCTATTAATAATGGGGCATACACATAGAGAGTTTTCAGAAATTTGGGATCGCTCAACCGGTGAGAAGTCTGGTGCTATGCAAGCGGGCAGATGGGGGAGCCATGTGGCAATTGCCAACCTGACTATTTCTAAAGACGATTCTGGAAAAATCAGCATTACTGACTTGAGCATCAGCAATGAAAAAACACAAGATAGAGGTACTGATGGCGAGATAGAAGCAATGGTAAGCACAGCTCACGAGACAGTGAGAGAATATGTAAATGAGGAGTTAACCACCACCTATGAGCTGTGGGATGCCATCAACTCATTTTTTGAAGAAAATGCACTGACAGACCTCATTCACCGGGTACAACTTGACCATACGGGTGCAGACATAAGTGTATCATCGGTATTTAGCACTCGAGTTAGGTTTGAACCAGGTGCTGTAAGTAGAAAGAATGTGGTAGAACTATATCCATTTGAGAACTTACTTTACACAGTAGAATTATCAGGATCTGCTATTAAAGATTACTTGGAGAATGCAGCTTCGTATTTGAAAATAGATGAAGGTCATCCTAGCCTTGGCGGTGGTCCTAGTTATAACTATGATCAAATGGATGGTATAAGCTACCGTATTAATCTGAATAAAAAGGTTGGTAATAGGATTGAAGACGTAAAGCTAAGAGATGGGTCAAATCTCAATCCAGAAAAAACGTATACTGTAGCAATTAATTCCTATAGAGCCGAGGGTGGAGGAGGTTATGATATGCTCAAGAAAGCAGAAATTACCTATAAAAGTGAAGTTTCTGTAAGACAGCTTATTGAATCATATTTACAAAATCAAAGCACTCTGAATCAGACGGATATCTTAAAGAAGGATTGGGGAATCGTTTTTTAAAAGAAAATAAGTAAATATAGACCGTAGTTTCATTAACAAAAACATATGTCAGTATGAAGTTATAAGATAGATTTTATCTTAAATCCTTTATAGAAAACTTGATTCAAAAAATGTAAAAAACTGGTTTTCAATGCGGTAGTTAGGGCTTACTAAAAAAGTGCCAAATGCAACAGGTTCTAGGCGGCAAAAGCTTCGCTTGATTTGTAAAGGGATAAATGGTAAACCTCACAATTTGCTTTACCATCTGATTGAATTTATTTAAAATCCAACCAGAAGCCACTAGTTACCAATTACAAAATGTCGTTCTCAGCCATTTTGGCGCAAAAATTTTCACCTTTTTTTTGCATCAAAGCTGTGGACTCAAATAAAGAACAGACTTTATGATTTATATATCAATAATTTTGCTGTTTTTAAGCATGCCCTAGTTAAAATTGGCTCTCATACATGAGATCGATAAAGGTTTAAATTAAAGAATAGGTTGTCTTAATCAAAACGGCCTATTTTTATATCTTATATATATAGGAAGGATCTAACACCTAAGCATACCCACCCAGCTAATTCTTGCTCCAAAAAAATAGCATTACTGTAAAAGCAAACCATGCTTTAAGAGCTCGTTTTCCTGAGTAAATCCCAAAGAGCTACTAAAGATTCTGATAACTCAGATTTGCTCATTTCCTCTTTATGCTGAAACTGCCATGCGACTACTGAATGAAGATGGTCAAAAAATAGCATGAGCAGAAGCTTAACAGGTAACGATTTTAATGATTCTTCATTTTTCCCATTCAAAATAAGTAATTCAAGCGGCTGAACAAATTCATCGAACTGACTACTATTCTCATCCCCGCTTAAGAAAGAATGGCCATTGACTATTTGTCTGTAAAAGAAAAAATGATCTGGTTGCTTAATAAAATAAGTAAGCAGTGCAATCCATGCTCTAAACAGGCGCTCTCGCAATGGAGCATCTTCTTGCAAGGCATCATGGAAGCTTTTAGAAAGCTCAAATAATAAATGCTGAAAAGAACGGCTGATAATTTCATCTTTATCCTTGAAGTGATGATATACAGTACCTGGACTATAGCCTGATTTGTGGCATATTTTCTTCATGGCCGACGACTGCATACCCTCTTTAGCAATAGTAGCAATTGCAGCTTGAATGATACGATGAGATGTTGGAATAGACTTCATAGCTATACTTTCATATTAAAATGGCAATTTTAGGCTTCCTGACCTATGTGATCTGGCAAAAAATAAATGCATCCACTATTATTTTATACGATACCTATTAGTTAAAGACGTAATAAAGTTCACAAAATAATTGCCCAGGCGATCTAGCATGTGAGCCATAAAACAAAAATGCTGATAAATTGTCGTAAATTGAGACAAAACATAAATCTGTATGCATTATCCATGTGTTGTTGTAGGCGGGGGTCTAGCTGGCTTGGTAGCCGCACACTTGCTAAGAGATCAAGGAAAAGAGGTTTTATTGATTGAAAAGAAGCAATATCCCTTTCACCGTGTGTGTGGGGAATATATTTCCGAAGAGGTAAGGCCCTTTTTAGAGGCCTGCGGCTTATTTCCCAATGAATATAACCCTCCAAAGATTCGACAGTTTAGGCTTTACGATACAGAAGGAGGCTATGCAGACCAAAAATTGGATACGGGAGGATTTGGCATCAGTAGATATGCGCTTGACTATTATTGGAAGCAGTTACTAGAAGAAAAAGGTGGTTTATGTTGGGATGGTGAAACAGTAGAGTCCGTGCAGTTTGGAGACAATCGATTTCTCATCGAAACCAAAATGCACGGAAATATCACAACCGATGTAGTCATTGCTGCTCATGGTAAGAGAAGCAAACTCGATCGGCAACTCGATCGATCTTTTATGAACCAACCCGCACCATTTGTTGGTGTGAAGTATCATATACGAACCAAGAATTTTCCATCTGATAGAATCGCACTCTACAATTTTAAGGGTGGATATTGCGGCCTTAGCGAAATTGAAGACGGAAAATTCAACCTTTGCTACTTAGCTGAAAAAGGATGCCTTACAGAAACAGGCTCTATCCAAAACATGGAAGAGAAATACGTAAAAAGTAACCCTGCCCTAGCATATATTTATGAGAACTCTGACTTTTTAATGGATAAACCAATAACTATCAATGAAGTGAGTTTTGCTCGAAAAGAGGCGGTAGAAAACCATTTACTGATGGCAGGCGATAGTGCCGGTTTAATCACGCCTTTATGCGGTAACGGCATGGCTATGGCCATAAGAGCTGGTGCTATGGCAGCCTTTCATGCTAATCGTTTTCTAGAGCACGAAATTGATCGCTCTGCCATGGAAACTGATTATGCTAAAACATGGAATGAGGAGTTTCGAACACGACTTTGGGTAGGGCGAAACAGTCAAAAGCTTTTTGGTAAAAAATTACCTTCACAATTTGCGGTAGGTTTATTGAAGTATTTACCTAAAATAGGAAATAATATTATCGAAAAGACACACGGAGATAGATTTCAATTTTCAGCTAGTATTGGAGTTTCTAAACTTTAAAGTTTATCAAAAAAATCACCCCCTACTTTAGATCGCTGCCCCACTTCTAACATGCTTGATCAAAAAAGAAACGTAATTAATATCGATATCCGTAATTATCGTTGAGATAAAAAAAGGAAACCGCTTTTGTTGAGAAGTTTCCTTTTCTTTAGACATTCGAAAAAATCAAACAATGGTTGAAATTAACAAAGCACCAGCTTTAATGATTTAGCATGTTTTAGGTAAAACTTTAGTCAGAGTAGATCATACTACCAAATCTCGATACTGCTTATATCTAGCCATGATTTCCTTCACGTACTTTACAGGCTCCCAACCTCTTACATACCCATGTCTTACCACAGGGTCTCTATAGTATTGTGCTTCAGACTTTTTGAGCAAATAGACTTCAACATGATCATCCCAGCGATCAGTCCTAGCCCCATGTTTCTCTGCCAACCTGACAGCATCTAATACATGGCCCTGCCCTGCATTATAAGAAGCGAGAATAAATTTCAACCTCTCCTGCTTATCAGGCACCTTATCAGACCAATAGCGTTCTAACCATGCTATAAAATTAGTGCCTGCATTAATACTCTGATAAGGGTTCATTGGGTCAGTTACTCCAAATCTTTGAGCGGTACGTGGCATCAACTGCATAAGACCAGAGGCACCTGCCCATGAACGCGCCTCAGGATTGAACCTTGACTCTTGATAAATCAAAGAAGCTAAAAGTCGCCAATCCCAGCCAATACGGTCAGCAGCCTTCATTATATAATCGTCATAGGGTGATATAACCCCTCCAGCCACACTACTAAATACCGATGTTGCTCTTTGATTTAAAGCATGGCTGTCTTCAAAATACTTTCTATAGGTTGCTGCAAATCGAGTGGTTTTTTTATGCTTCGCTAACCATTCATCAACCGCTTCTTTCAATTCAGGAGCATTTTTCCTTATTCCCCATGCAATAGATTGATTAAGACTGATTGCCGTGCTTACATCGATATTATCGTAATAAACAGCATTGACTCGTGCCAAATATTCATCTGCCACGGTATACTCTATTTCACCTTCACTCACCATACGAATCATGCTTTCCACCTCTACTTCCCTACCCGCTTCTACAGAAATAATATCCTCACCTAACTCTTCGCTGAGGTTTTTCAAACGGTTATGAAAACTAGAACTATGCTTCACCATTATTTCTTTACCGATGAGGTCACTAGGCTCACGAATCAACTCGTCATCAAGTTGTCTGGTGGTCAGATTCTGCCAGCCTTCGGGTTTTCTCTGAACTAAAACTTGGCGCGTTTGCGTGTGGGGTATGCTAAACTCAATATGATCTCTGCGTGACTTTGTGATGGTAAGGTTATGCGCTATGATATCCCCTTCTCCCCTATTAAGCATTTCAAAGGCTCCTTCAATACTAGGCTCAATGATAATTTCTAATTCCAAATCAAGAGAGGCCGCCAACCACCTTAAAAGATCATATTCAAAACCCTTAGGCGTACCACGATATATGAAATAGCTCGTGGTATTATTGTCAACAATCGCACGAAGAACGCCACGTTGTTGAATTCTATCCAAATCAAATTCAATAGGATCTGAAAGTTGGAAATACTCAGACTTGCTGTCTGAAAGATCACTACTATCTTGCCCTGATTTACAAGTAATCATTAATACTGATAACAGCACGAGCATGATTTGAGTGAAGATTTTGGTAATCATACCATGTAATTTTTGTTACACAACGGCACTTTTTTAAAAATAGAAGCACCACAAAACTATGCCTGAATTTAGCAAAAGCTATGCCAAATAAATCGAAAAATAAATCTTCATTATTTAACACGATTTGATTAACAGCAAGTTACACCTTATAAGTTCATTTAATGTCAATAATAAATGACACATCTCTTACAATTAGAGAATGACTTAACACGTTAAAATAAGATGTGATGTTTTATGAAAGGATAAAAAATTAGTCCCCCTTTCCTGTTAATTTTGTGATATAATAGGATCAAACGATTTCACCAACTTCATTTTTTGTTAAAATACTTCCCCACCTAAAGATTTATGAGATATATTTATTTCAGTCTAATTTTTTGTCTTCCAATTTTTGATGATACCGCTTTTGCACAGCAAGATGAAAGTGACCAGTCATCATTATTTTCAAGAAGCACAAAAAGACATGATCTAATTCATGCCAATAGATTTTCTGTTGGACTAGATCTATATGTACTTTCATTTGCGCCATCGATTAATGCGCAGTATTTCATCACCAATAGACTGTCACTTGAGGCTGAATATATACCGTTTCTGGGATCTGATTATTTCGTATTTTTAAAGCCCAAATACTATTTTAAAATAATACCGAGTGTTTATGCTTACTTCGAAGCCCTTTTTCTTATTGCACCGCAAGAGGGTAGGGTTCTTGTAGGAGCTGGACCGGGGATATCTTATTTTGTTAGCCCTAAATTAAGCATTGATACGGGTATAGTAGGAATTACTGGGGTGAAAATAGGAACAAAGTATTGGTTCTAACTTTAGGGTGTTAAAGCTCGTTTTCCAGACCAACGAAAAATTTTCCTATATCTGCACCATCAACCAAAGCATGATGAGCATGAATAGATATATTAAAGTAGGATAAACTTTCTTTCCGCATCACCTTGCCTACACTGATTTTCGGACAACTATCTTCTACTTTATAATTACGAGCGTGAGACACACTACTGAAATCAAACCATGGTAAGCTTGAAAAATGAATAACATTTTCGGCTTTGACTTCAGGAAAGAGAGATTTTGAGTTCACAACACGATCAATCTCTGCCAAAGCTCCCTCATTGAATTTTTGAAGATCTGAATGATAGGGAATAAATGAATAGCCAAAAGTACCATCTTCTCTGCCAATGGTAGCCGAAGCATGAATCTGGTCATACAAATACACTCTTCCCTCTATTAACCTTAGTCGAAATCCTTCAATGGCATTGACCACTTTCAAAGTTTTGTGTAGGTAGTAAATAAAAAATGAAACACCTTGCTCCTTATATGACTTAAGGGCAGATTGTAGAATCACCTCAGAAGTAAAGCCAAAGAATGGTTCGTCAAAATCTTTAAAAAAGTTGAAATGCTGCTTTCTATTCCATTCCTCTATGTTGAGCTCTTCCTTTTGGTGTAAATTCATTTTTAAAGTATTTGTATAGGTGTGTAGTGGTCATTTTTTGGGGTAATCTACTGAAAGCTGTTAAACGCTGATTTAATCAAAGCTTTTCAATCTCTTCCGCGCTCAGTCCAGTAAATTCTATTATCTCATCAATAGACCAACCTTTGTTTTTTAATTTTACTGCCACTTCAATGGCCATTTCTTTCTTGCCTTCACCCCTGCCTTCTTTCATGCCTTCTTTCATGCCTTTCCTAATTCCTACCTCCATTCCTTCCTTCAAACCCTCTTTCTTAGCATACTTCAATGCACTATAATTGTCTCTATAGGTTTTTAAGCTTTCTTGATAACTTTCCATCTCTTCCGAATTTAGTTTTGCTATTTCTGCTTGTTGAAACAACCTTTTGAATACCCTTTCTTGTAGCTTGAAAGGACGTTTCTGTAATTGATGCAGATTTTTTATAATATACAGCCATTTATCAAAATGAGTTTCCAATTCATGTTCAGCTTTTTTGAATTTCGGCATCTCTAGAAAAAGTAAGCTATACTTATCATAGAAAACTTCATGAGTCTGGGTGTCAACGAGTTTTACTTCTCTTGTAAAACGATCTACTCCCGCTAGATCGTGAAAACTAAAATTCAATATACCAATCAAATAGACTGCCTTGAGTTCGTAATCCCAATCATTGCCTTTTGGCACTTGAGATTGAATTGGAAAAGTGGTGTAGTAAATACATCGGTCTTTAAAAAACTCTTGCCTAACATTTTGAAGCTCTATGATAAACTTCTCGCCCTTTTCATTTTCACAGAATAAATCAAAAACCGCTCTCCTCTCTTCTTCTCGAGCACCTATTTGCTCAACATTCATGTAGTTAAGGTCTTTGACCTGCTCTCTACTACCTAAAACCTGATTCAAAAAGTCAATCAACAATTCTTTATTGAGCTCAGAGCCAAATAATTTTTTAAAGCCAAAATCAGTAAAGGGATTGATATATCTACCTTCAATTTTCATTGCCATACGATCTATTAAAAAAATTGACTACCAAATGGTGAGAATCGCCTATTTCTAAATAAACGATGCCATCAATCACTAAGCTGTGTCAATTTCAATAAAATGCGCTATAATTGAAAGCGTGCTTTAGAAAAAATCTGCACTCACTGATTTTACTGAACAGAGTTGCCTTTTAAACGACTAATCCAATGCCTTCTTTATAAAAATAGACTTGACTTAATCTCACGGTCAGAAGATTATAATTCACGTGAAAAGGCTTAGGATGCTTTGTTTTAACCCGGGTTATGCATTAGGATTCGTAATGAGAGTACAAAATGCAATAAAATCAAGTATTTAGCGACTGAGGCATAGCACCGCTCTGGTAAAGGAGATAAATACAGCGAAGCGATTGATTTTGAAGCAGTTTGTGCTCGGAATAGCATTTCTAATGCATATTCTGGGTTTAAACTAATCGCTGTAACGAAAAAGCGCTATTGCGCTTCTCTCAAATACCTTACAATATCGGTTTGTGGAGGGTTTTCTAAGCCGAGCTGTCTGCCCATTGTAATCAACTGCCCTCTATGATAGGTACTATGATTACACACATGGCGAATGATTTGTGCGACCGTGTAACTTCCTCTATTTTCAGCAAACTGACCATCTCGCATTTCATCGATTGCTTCAATCCACTCTTGGCTCTTTGATTTTAGGTGATTTGCAAGCGACATAGGTAAGAGGTCTTCCTCAGGCTGCTCCCAATCTTGTTGCAATACGGTTCGCAGCCAGCCATACTCTGCAGCATAAATATGAGCTACTGTACTGTAAATGCTTGAAAAGCTAGAAGTCACCTCTCTATCCCACAGCTCTGGTTCAGAGATGAGCCATTCAAGAATTTGTTCGTTGGCCCAAGCGTTGTAGGCCACTAACTCCTGATAGTCAGATTGTGTCTGTGCACTCAATCCGTTTGCACATCCCACAATAAGCAAAAAAGAAAAGACAAGGCGGTAAGTTTTCTTGCCAAAAAGATGTCTTACAAATGAAATTTTCCCTCTAGAATTCAGCATATTTGTTTACAAGATTTACCTGAGGCTTCAGGTGTGGATGATCGGCTAAGAAACGATCAAAGTCCAGATCATCGTATTTTAGAAAATCATATAATTCCCCTACGTAAGGATCATGGTCGCGGGTTTTGATTTTCCTCTCTTCTTGCTGTTCTAATTCATCTTTCAATCTTTTTTGTTCTTTTTCAGGGTCAAATCCATCAATGAGCAAATCCAGATTAGGCTGTCCTGCATCCACCCAACAGGTATACCAAAAGTCACCGATCATTTTGATGCTTGCCCTCATTCGGCGTTCTACCTGACCTGCCAGCATAGTATGGTAGGCTCGGCTAAAATCACGACTATACACTTTTATGGTTTGTTGACCTCGCTGCTCGTAGCTATACTTTTTCTCTTCTGAAAAGCGAATGGTAAGCTCCTTCTCAAAAAGCAATACACTATCCAATGCATTGTGTGCATTGATAATTGCCTCCCAAGCTTCCAACTGGGGGTTGCTGATATAGTCAGCTTGTCCTACAAAAAAATCATAATCATCAGAGTATAATTCTACCAATCGGCTTTCCCAAAATCCATGGATTCCTATTTGGTTGGTGTACTGTCCGTTGTAATTTTTGGTAGTATGCAGCGGCACATTTGAGTCGCCTATATAATGGCCAAGATCAGTGGCTAAGCGAATGATCGCCAGAGCATCTCTCCTGCGAAAGGCATCTGTCAATTGAAATTTCATTCGGTTCACATGCCATGGCGCTATACCATATTCCATCAAGGTATCTTCGGTATACATTTCAACGGCCTGATTCCAATAGCGTGGCATTTTGTAGTGCGCACTATCACCGTACACATCCACATCGATATAGTGACGAGGTGCCTCATAAGGCACGGTATACCGGCGTCTATCTGGGTTTACACTGTTCTCTGTAACGTACTGAATATGATGCTTAAAAAAAGTCACCATCTCAGGGGGCAAAGTAAATACCGCCAATCGGTTGATTCGTTTATGACCAAAAAAACCCCAAGCCTGCGCATCGAAAGCACCCAATGAAAGCGCTAGGACTAGGATAATCGACAATGCCTTTGGTAAAGAATTTCTCATGCTGAAATACAAGATATTAACAAATTACAAAAGTAGGTGCTTCCCCCGAAAAACAAAAAGATCTACGAAGATGCTTGCTATTTTATTCGCTTGGCATGCAGTAAGATACGCTTTCCATCTGCAACTTTACCCCCGATCAGAAAATCAGTATCGGACTCTCCTAGTTGTAATTGCTGCCTGAGTTGGTCAGGCTTCAGCCCATAATTTTTAAGGATAATCCCAGCTCTATCGCCCTTGAAGCTTTTGCGAAATGCTTTTTTCTGTGGTTTTACCTCTCCTACAATTTCAAAAACACGCCCCATAAAGTCTGATTTGAGAGCATCGCTATAAAAAAGGTTGGTGTTGGGATGCAGCTTTTGAAGCTCCTCTTGTGTAGCATAGGCATCATGTAAATCTGCCTTTAGCAATGCTACATCAGGATCGTACAGGTAAGCTCCCTTAGCGAGCACAGTGGCTTTTTTAGGCATTTTTTTTTGGTTTTTCGAGGGATGAGCAAACAACCTAAGCCCTTCTGACAAGTCAACAGCCACTAGCTGCGTCGCTACCTCGCTGCCTTTTCGCCAATAGGCCAATACTTCCTTGCAGTCATTCTTAACGGATAGCACATAAACAGCGCTGAGCTGAGGTAAAGCTTGCACTACTTGAGGAATGGAAATCATCGGACTCAACTTTACCAACACCTGATCAGCAATGCTGATAATTTTCGGCCATAGCTCAAGTAGATTGGGGCTGCAATCTTGCAACATCACTTGCCGGCTCTGACCGTCGGGACGCCGATCTGGATCAAGAAAGATCAAGCTCACCTCCTCATCCCACGACAATAAAAAATCTTCAGCGCTAGTAGCATGAAGGCTAATGCGCTCATGTCGTGCCTGAAAATTAAATTGTGCCAAGTCAACTAAGTGCTGATTTCGCTCTACGAAATATACCTTCTCGAAATGAGGCATCAAGGCCTCAAAGTCAACACCACTGCCCGCAGTGAGGTCTATCATGGATTGGCCTTTGTTGACTATGCTTGCCTTGAAGGCAGCTGTATCGGCACTGCTGCTCTGCTCGCAGGATAATAGCGGCGGCATGAGTATTTCATAGTTTTCAGCGCGAGCAGCTAGTTTCTTCTTCCACTTGCGCCTTGCAGCAACCTGCTCTACCACAGATTGCCTGAGGTCTGCATCCATATTGCTATTGGCAAGCTGTAGTGCAAGCTGATCGGCGGGAATTTCAACCCACTGCTTTATCTGCTCTCGCATCGCATATAACGCTTGAAACTTACTCATAGTAACCACTCATATTTTCCTGTATACTGCCTTCTTTGATATGGATAAACTTTTTATTGGCATCGAGTGCCTCAAAAAACTTACGGCTGCGTTCTGGCCGTGCGTCGGTAATAAACACCTGTCCTGTGCGCTCACTATTGAGGATGCGAAGTAGCTTTTGTATGCGCTCGTCGTCTAGGCGATCAAAAATATCATCGAGCAATAAGATGGGTGCTAGGTTCTTTTTCTGTTTTATAAAAACAAATTGAGCAAGCTTCAGGGCTAGCAGATACGTTTTCTTTTGGCCTTGAGAGCCCGTCTTTCGAATGAGGCGCTCACCGATATGGAAAAGGTAGTCGTCTTTGTGAATGCCCATTATTGTGCGTCCCTCCCTGAGGTCAGCGGCAAAGGAGGCTTTGAAACGCTGATGATAGCTAGGCTCCGCGACCACAGATTCATAGCTTAACGACACCTGCTCGCGCTCTAGAGAAAGCTCAATGTAAAAGTCATTGAAAATGGGTAAATATGAAGCTATAAAGTGCTTACGAGCGGCATAAATGTAGACCGCTAAGGTAACTAACTCCTCATCGTAGGTTGCAATCAGGGTTTTATCTACGCTTCCTCTATCAGAAAAATACTTTAAATAAGCATTTCTCTGCTTAATCAATTTATTGTAGCGTATAAGTTGCCTAAGGTATTCGGCATCAACTTGACAGATGATCCCGTCGAAAAACTTCCTTCTTTCTTCACTTCCTCCATTGATGATTGAGATATCGTCGGGCGCTATCATCACGGCAGGAAATCTACCTATGTGATCACTTTGCTTTTCATAAGGCTTACGGTCTGCCATGAGTAACTTTCCTTTGCCCAGTTGAAAGTTACATTGTATCTCTATGTCAGCGGTGGCGCCAGAAAAATCACCCTTGATATTGAAGTATTGTTCCTCCTGTTTGATATTGTATTTATCAATTTTTACAAAAGCACTCTTGGACAATGATAGGTAATAGATAGCATCGAGTAAATTTGTTTTGCCGCTACCATTAGGTCCAATGATGGCATTTAATTCGTTTGAAAAGTCAATCTTCAAAGAATCGTAATTTTTAAAAAAAGTCAGTGAGATATTTTGTAGGTGCATAAATTTCAAAACTTCAAACGAATTGCTTATTTTCGCAGTTGGTTTGTAAGCAATTACAAATATAAGTCACTTCTATAGAAACGAACAGCAGTCTATCATTAATAATATGGACGGTATTGTTTTCGACAAATTAAAAGTGAACTAGCTTTGTGAACATCATCTGAAGTGAAGGCTTAATTTTCAGTCCTTCTTCTACTAATGGGTAATGTCAACAACAAAAAATTAAAACAGAACAATTACAATAATTATGGCAAGCAGCAAGTCAAAGAGTAAAAAGAAGAAGGCAGAGTTCTCAAAAGAAACCTATATGTATTGGTACGAGAGCATGCAGCTAATGAGGAAGTTTGAGGAAAAGGCCGGTCAGCTATATGGAAGACAAAAAATTAAAGGCTTTTGCCATTTATATATCGGACAAGAGGCTTGCGCGGCAGGTGCTGTATCTGCGCTAGAAAAAGACGATAAATACATCACCGCTTATCGCGACCACGCGCATCCATTAGCTTTAGGAACTGATCCTGGTGCGGTAATGGCTGAGCTTTTTGCTAAGGAAACAGGCGTTTCTAAAGGTAAAGGAGGCTCCATGCACATGTTCGACAAAGAGGTGAACTTTATGGGTGGTCATGGCATTGTAGGTGGTCAAATCCCTTTAGGTACTGGTATTGCTTTTGCTGAAAAGTATAAAAAAACCAAAAACCTATGTATCTGCTATATGGGTGATGGAGCTGTGAGGCAAGGTGCATTTCATGAGGCCTTAAATCACGCAATGCTTTACAAACTACCAATCATATTCTGTATTGAAAATAATGGTTATGCCATGGGAACCTCTGTAGAGAGAACCTCCAATGTAACTGAGCTTTACAAACTAGGATCAGCTTACGATATGCCTAGCTTCCCTGTTGATGCTATGAGTGTAGAAGAAGTACATAATCACATTGAAGAGGCTGCAGAAAGAGCAAGAGATGGCGAAGGTCCTACGCTTCTAGAACTTCGCACTTACCGCTACAAAGGTCACTCTATGTCTGATCCTGCTAAATACAGAACCAAGGAAGAGGTAGAGGAATACAAGCAGAAAGACCCTATCGAGCAGGTGAAAAAAGCTATCCTAGATAAAAAGATTGCTACAGAAGAGGATTTGAAAGAAATTGACAAAAAAGTAAAACAACAAGTTGAAGATGCTGTGAAGTTTGCAGAAGAATCTGATTATCCAGACCCATCAGAGGCATTCAAAGATGTATATGCGCAGGCGGACTATCCATACCTCGAGGAATAGATCCAATATTGAGAAATAGGAAGTAAAAACTTCCTACTCCTCATGATAAACACAAAAAATAGGGTTGATTATTGTAGGCTTATTGCTTGGAAATAAAATATTTATATCTTTGCGCCTCTAAATTTTAGTATAAAACAATGGCAAAAACAAAATCAAGAAAACCTCAAGGCAAATCGAAGAAAGAAAGCGGCAACGAGATTTTTGAAGATCCAGAAGCTATAGTGGATCGTTTTTCGAAAACTGAGGAGTATATCCAACGTAATAAAACGCTCGTATTCGCAATAGGAGGAATCATAGCACTAGCGGTTGCATCTTTCGTAATCTATCAGTTCATTATGACTGAAAGAAATGCTGAAGCTCAACAAGAGATGTTTCAAGCGGTATATTATTTTGAAAACAACGAACTTGATGAAGCCCTCAATGGAGATGGTAACTTTTTAGGTTTCTTGGATATCGTAAATGATTACAAAGGGACAAAAGCTGCAAACCTAGCGCAGTATTACATTGGTTCTATTTATATGAAAGAAGCCGAATTTGATAAGGCTATTGATCATCTGAATAAATTTAGCTCTTCTGACATCGTTTTTCAGGCGAAAGCATACTCATTACTTGGTGATGCGTACATAGAAAATGGAAACCGCAGAAAGGCAGCTGAGATGTATGAAAAGGCGGCAAGCACTTTCCCTAATCGTTTTCTTACACCAGAGTACCTAGAAAAAGCTGCTCTTGTACACGAATTAAATGAAGACTTTACTAAGGCAGCAGCGGCTTGGGAAAAAATCATGAACGAGTACGCAACTGATTTTAACTCTAGCAAGTATCAAAACGCCAGAAGAAATGCAAGTAGACTTAAAGCACTTGCTGATAAAAAATAAAAGCATTCAATAAAAATGCTTCAAAAGGATAGACTGATGTCTATCCTTTTTTTATGCTCATTCCTTCATTATTTCAAGAAGTTTGCATCGAAAATGCGAGGCAAATACCAAAAGCCATTTTGTTTTAAAATGATATCCATGGAAAAGGGATCAAGCAATTTTTCTGGGGATTAATTAAGTTATTAATATCTTTACCT